>CAMKPI010000085.1 GCA_946414625.1 uncultured Spirochaetaceae bacterium
AAGATAAATGTTATCAGCAGCCGGTTTTCATAAGACATTTGAATATATGACGCTTTTTTGGCAGGGTGTGGCGTGCACTGTGAGCCTTTCCGTCTTCACCGTTGTCTTCGGCTTCATCCTGGCTCTTTGCCTTGCGCTGATGCGCATGAGCCGAGTCGGAATCCTGAAGGGTTTCGCCACAATATATATCGAAATATTCCGGGCGACGCCTATGCTGGTTCAGCTGTTCGTGGTCTACTATGTGCTTTTTGGCAAGATCAGCATTCCTCCGGTGATGCTTTTTGGGTTCATCCGGTTCGAACGCTTTCTCCCGGGAGTCGTGGCGTTGTCATTGAACAGCGGCGCCTATTTATCGGAGATCATCCGAAGCGGCATACAGTCGATAGACGGCGGACAGACCGAGGCGTCTCGCTCTCTCGGGCTTTCAAAGGCTCAGACGATGAGATACGTTGTGCTGCCGCAGGCTATCAAGAACATTCTGCCTGCCGTTGCCAATGAGTTTGTCACAATCATAAAGGAAAGCTCGATCTGCTACACAATCGGAGTGCAGGATATCATGTATGCTGTTTCCGCTACCAAGGGAGCGACGTACCGCATAGCGGAGCCGCTGGTTATCGCGGCATTGATTTATTTCTGCCTCACATTCCCGACGAGCCAGATTATCGGATACTTTGAAAGGAGGATGAGCCGTGGTGACAGAAGGTAAGATGTTAAACGATTCCCTCATATCGGTGAGGAACCTGAAGAAGCATTATAAGAAAGGGGTGATACGTGCCCTGGACGGAGTGTCGATTGACATAATGCGGGGAGAGGTTGTGGTTGTGATAGGCCCGTCCGGTTCGGGAAAATCGACTCTGTTGCGCAGCCTGAACCTCCTCGAGACTCCAACGAGCGGAGAGATTATTTTCGACGGTGTGGATATAACTCAGAAGTATTACATTGACGAGAGCGGCGCGAGGGTGCGTCTCAATATTGACGAGCACAGGCAGAAGATGGGGATGGTGTTCCAGCATTTTAACCTCTTTCCGCACATGACAGTTCTTCAGAACATGACGCTGGCTCCGGTGAAAGTACGGGGAGCGGACGAAGGCGCGGCGGAAACACGGGCGAGGAGTCTCCTGTCCCGTGTAGGGCTCGGGGACAGGGCGGACGCCTATCCGATTCAGCTCTCCGGAGGTCAGAAGCAGCGGGTCGCGATTGTGCGGGCTCTGATGATGGATCCCGAAGTGATGCTGTTCGATGAGCCGACATCCGCACTTGATCCGGAGATGGTCGGAGAAGTTCTGAATGTTATGAAGGAGCTGGCTGAAACCGGAATGACAATGGTTGTTGTGACCCATGAGATGGGTTTCGCCAGGGAGGTCGGAAGCCGTGTGGTTTTCATGGCGGACGGTCAGATTGTCGAGCAAGGTACCCCGAAAGAGATTTTCACGAATCCGCAGAGCGATAGGCTGAAGGATTTTCTCAATAAGGTCATCTGAGGTGGGGCGTAGAGATACACAGTGGGGCGGCGGGCTTTGCCCGCCGCCCCACTGTTTTCGTGTCATTTTCTTTTCCGCGTCAGAGCGCAGAACATATAGATTCCGCAGTCGCAATTCTCTTGACGAAGAGACCGGGTTGCTTTGTGGAACGCTCTGCGCCATTCGGACTATTTCGTATACCGCTCTTTTCCGGTTTTCGCCGACTCGGCTGTGGACACCGACTTAGCTGTGGACCTGCTTGGCTGTGGACACCGGCTCGGCTGTGGAACGGGATTGCAGAGTTTATTTTTTCAGCTCTTCCTCTTCCAGTTCCCTGTAAGCAATCTTTCCCACCAGCGTGCGGGGTAGTTTATCGCGGAACTCCACTTCATAAGGCATGGCATATCGCGCCACATGGTGCTTCAGATGAGCCATGATCTTGTTCTTGATTGTCTCAGACGGCTCAAATCCGGGAGCCAGTTCGACAAAAGCCTTGATTTTATGAATCTTGTACGAGTCTGGAACGCCGATAGCGCAGGATAGCTGAACCTCCTCCAGTTCGTCGATTATCTTCTCTATCTGCGACGGATAAACGTTGTAGCCGCTTGTCACAATCATCCTTTTTATTCGCTGTGTGAAAAAGACGTAGCCGTCGTCGTCTATCATACCCACGTCGCCGGTATGAAGCCAGATGTTGCCGTCGGAATGCCGGCGCAGGGTCTGCTGCGTCTCTTCCGGATGGTTCAGATATCCCATCATAACGGACGGTCCGCGAAGGCAAATCTCTCCCTCCGTGCCGTATGGCACCTCGTCTATTGTTCCGGGCTTCACTATTTTGTAGTACGTGTCGGGGAAGGGCAGCCCAATGGAGCCTTCCTTCTCTTTCAGATACGGGGTGAGACAGTTCGCCGTGACGCTTTCGGTGAGCCCGTATCCCTCGCGCACCCTGATGTTCGCGCCGTGGTCGGCGAGGAACTTGTCCAGCCTCTTTTTCAGCTCCACCGGAAGAGCGTCGCCGCCGGAGAAAACTCCGCGCAGGCAGGAGAGATCCACCCCGTCCATTTCCTTGTTTCTCATGATTCCCTCGTAGAGGGTGGGTACTCCCGCAATGTAGTTGGGCTTTGCCGTTTTCAGTAGCTGGGAATATCCTTTGACGCTCACCTGAGGCACAAGGATGCTCTCTCCGCCCATGTACATCAGGGTATGGATGCAGACCCCGAGCCCGAAGCCGTGGAAGATCGGCATGGCGGCAAGCATCTTGCTGTGTTCCACCTCGGTGTTGCACATGGTTGCAGTCTGCAGCGCGCAGGAATTGAAGTTGCTATTGGAAAGCATTATGCCCTTGCTCACGCCGGTGGTGCCCCCTGAGAAGAGAATCACAGCCAGGTCTTTTCCTTTTTTTTCTACGCGACCGTCACCGTTTGTCCTGTAGTCCGCGCCGGAGTTGTAGAATGTACTCCATTTGACAACCGTGCCGTCCTCGACGACCTTCGGTTCGAATTTCCGTTCTTTGAGCGTCCTGTAGGCGATTTTTTTCACAAAAGGCAGTGCATCGGAGATCCGCGCAATGATTATTCGCTCCAGGCGGGTGTTCTTGCGGGCTTCCATGATTTTTCCGTAGAACTGGTCAATCGTTATGAGCGTGCGGCTTCGAGTCTCGTTGATGTAGAATTCTATTTCCTTGATTGCCGACAGAGGATGGATCATACTTGCCACCGCTCCGATGTAGTTGGCAGCGTAGAGGGCAAGGATTGCCTGCGGCGTGTTCGGCATGCAGATTGTGATATAGTCGCCTTCCTTCACACCGTTTTTGCGAAATGCCGCGGCTGTTTGTTTTATCTGTTCCACAAGATCCCGATACAAAACAGCCTTGCCCATGAAGCTTATCGCGCGCTGGGTGGGGTATTTCTCTGCCGACCTTATCAGGGCATCAACCATGGAGATGTCCGGATAATCCAGATGGAACGGAACCTCCCCGTAGCTTTTTAGCCAAGGGGCGATTTTTACCTCCGCCGGATCGCAGTGCCCAAGGAGGGGCAGATCGGTTTTCATTCTTTCTTCGTAATTTACAGGTTTTGAAACATCTATCATTTTGTCTCCAATTCAGAGAAATCAATTTCCCCGTTTGCCGGGGTGTCCAGCAAGTCGGGGTGTTCCGCAAGGTAGCGGATCATTTTTATCGAGTTCGAGTAATACATTCCGTCGCCTATGCGCTCGTCGATGGTAAGCACAATGGGAAGAATGTTTTTCAATTCCGCCACGGTTCCGTCTGCGTTGTATACGGGCTTCTGGAACTTTTCACCCAGAACGGCAAAAAGTGAATTTGTGCCGTAGTTGATTAGGTGGTGGTATTCCGAGGAGAGGTGTATGCTTCCGAGATTCGCGACAAAGACCGTCACGTAGTAGGGGATGAGCTTATGCAGCACACCGGGCACCCAGCCGTGCCTGTCCAGCCAGCGAAGGATTATAAAGAAGAGTTTCAGAATGGGTGACGGCAGGTGCAGGAAGCCCTGTATCGTATTGTCTGTGCCTGAACCCTTGCTGTCATCCATGTGGGAGCGCAGCTCGCCCACTTCTCCGACCGTTCTGTCATGCATCTGTCGGATCGGGGAGGCTTCGCTCTCTGTTTTGTAGCGCTGGATTATCACACTCTCGGCGCCCTTGTCTGACTTCACCTTCTTTGCAATGTACGCAAAGGAGATTTCCCGCCGCTCGAAATATTTCCTGTTTCGTACGAAATAGTTGAGGCGGCGCCTGTTGTTCAGCGTCACGGCGAATACGGCGAGGATCGCGTGAAACAGGGTATACCTCTCTCTTTTATCCTCTATGTCCGCGTTTTTCTTTGCAAGGTATGCTTCGAGGTTTTTCAGGTCGATTTCGATGCGGACAATCGCCTCGTTCTCGGTGCGATTTCCCATCAGATTGTTCATTATGTTGTGCAGGGGATCCAGATCTCGCACAAGGACAGCGTCCTTCCTGTCCCCGAATCGCCTTTTGCCGTTATCGGGCTTTTTTTTGTCTACTATGCTTGCCATGTCTCTGTCTTGTTGTGTGTCCGGGTCCGGTCCGCGATACTGCGAAAAGCCGGTACATCATGTCATTGTTGTCTCGCGATGTCGCGGAAAGCCGGCACATCGTGTCTCTGCCCGGCTCGCGACGATGCGGAAAAGGGGCATATCCTGTCTTTGCAAATAGTATAGAAAAACGTTTTTCATAGTCAATAAACTGGTATAGTTAATTTTAACTACTGCCTTCTGTGCCCCTGGAACGCGGTTTTTCGGTTTTGGTATTTTTTCTGCAAAAGAGTGCAAAAATGATGTATCATAGGCTATGGACAAATCCGTTTTGAAACTGGTCTCGTGGAATGTAAACGGACTGCGCTCTGTTTTACAGAAGGGCTTCATGGATTATTTCCTTTCATCAGATGCTGACGTTTTCTGTCTGCAGGAGATAAAGCTGCAAGCGGGACAAGTGGATCTTCATCTTCCGGGCTACAAGGCATATTACAACTACGCCAAAAGGCCTGGCTATTCCGGAACAGCTCTTTTCAGCCGCGATGAGCCTCTGTCTGTGACCTATGGCGATGACGATGAGGGGCGTGTGATTGCCGCTGAGTTCGGCGATTTTTTCGTTGTGACGTGCTATACTCCAAACTCCCAGGATGGTTTGAAGCGCCTGGGCTTCCGGCTGGAATGGGACAAAGCTTTTCGCGCTTTTCTGAAAGAGCTGGATGCAAAAAAGCCCGTTCTCGTGTGCGGCGACCTTAATGTGGCTCATAAGGAGATCGACATCAAGAACCCAAAGTCGAACCTTCGTAATGCCGGGTTCACAATAGAGGAACGCGAGTCTTTTACAAATACGTTGGAATCGGGGTTTGTTGATACTTTCCGGCATTTCCATCCCGATTTGAGAGATGCGTATTCGTGGTGGTCCTATCGTTTCCATGCCAGGGAGAGAAACGCGGGATGGAGAATAGACTACTGGCTTTGCTCCGAACGGTTCGTGCCGCGCCTCTCGGGAAGCGAAATCGACGCGGGTGTGACAGGGAGTGATCATGCGCCTGTTGTGCTCTTGGTAGATGGGGACGGGTTGGCTTTTCGCGAGTGACGGCGCGCGGAGCGGCGCTGTGGTTGTATGCTTCTGCTTTACGGTAGAACGCAGAGTAGAAGAAGTACGGTGTGAGAGCCTTGCGGAGAAGTGGCGCCGTGGTTGAACAGTGCTACCTGTGCGGGGCGCGGTGTGAGATAATATTGAACTGAGGTGTGAATGAGTGCTGAAATCGAACTGAAGGCACATTTGGAAGATGATGCTGTCGATGATGTGGTTTGTCGTCTGAAAAGCATGAGCGGGGCGGAGTACCTTGGAGAGGTGAGGAAATATGACATCTATTGGTCTCATACCGAGGAGGGAGATCCGGAATTCAGAACCCGCCAGGAGACGGCTCTCGATGCGAGTGGATGCGAAACGCATAGGATTATTTTCACTCAGAAGCCGATGAAACGGAAAGATTACAGCACGGAATACAACGTTGAAAACGAGTTTGAGGCAGCTCCCGGCGAGTGGAAAAGGATTCTGGCGTTTATTGCCGGTATAGGGCTTGTCGCATGCAGAATCAAGGAAAAGGAAGGTTTTCATTTCAGGGTTTGCATGGACGGACAGGAGATGCACTCTGAAATTCTGAACGTGAAACACCTGGGTTGGTTCATTGAGACCGAGATCTGCGGCGACGACATTGACGCGATGGACAAGAAAGCCGCCGAGCGTGCGCTGTACGCCCTGCTCAGAGTTTTGGGAATTTCCGAGACAGCTGTCGAGCCCCGGGGCTATAACAAGATGCTGAAAGCGGCGGGGCACGAAAGGGGCTAGATGAGGAACGCGGGATCTGCGATGCCGAGGTGTCTAATTGTTTGGAACCTGTCTGGAAATCTGGCAGAGTGTAAAAGCCGGCAACAGAACGCCGGGCGCGACGGTGAGGCAGACTGATACATTCAAAGTATAAAAGCTCGCAGCAGAACGCCCGGTCGACGGTGAGGCAGACGGATATATTCAAAGTATAAAAGCTCGCAGCAGAACGCCGGATCGACGGTGATGCAGATAAGTAAAATTTCGGCTGTATGATCCGCTTTATTCCACAGCCACAAGTCTTGCGCACTCGGCTCCGTCGGCGAGCTCTATCTGCCGCAGCAGATCCGACAGAGATATTTCCATACCCGATGTGTCGATGGATATAGTGACGCTCGCCTTGCCGTGAATAGGCAGGCTTTGCGTGATTGTAAGTATGCTCCCCTTTGCCTCCGAGATGCAGGAGAGAACCGAGTTCAGCACGCCCGCCTCGTGTGTGAGCAGCATTGAAAGTACCGCGTTCCGTCCTCCCCTCGACTGAGACGGCTCCAGCACGCAGTCCTTGTATTTATAGAAGCTGCTCCGTGAGATTCCCGCCATTTTTACTGCCTCGCTGATGCTTTCTGCTTTTCCGCTTTCCAGGAGACGTTT
>CAMKPI010000086.1 GCA_946414625.1 uncultured Spirochaetaceae bacterium
GCTCCTGTGTCGGCCAAGTTGTCGGGCAGGAGCTCTTCCGATCTGCTCCTGTGTCGGCCAAGTTGTCGGGCAGTCGTTGGCGGAATTGCTGTATTCGGGTCTGGGAACCGGAGACGTACTCAGCGAATAAAAACCGCCGCAAGTATCATCAGCGGGAAAAAATAATATGGACACGATTAAAATCAGGGGCGCGCGTGAGCATAACCTCAAGAATATAGACCTGGAGCTGAAGAAAAACAGCCTTATAGTGATCTCCGGACTTTCCGGAAGCGGGAAGAGCAGCCTTGCCTTCGACACGATATTCGCCGAAGGGCAGAGGCGATACGTCCAGTCTCTATCCTCTTACGCCAGAATGTTCCTGGGGAGGTTGGACAAGCCGGATGTTGACTTCATTGAAGGTCTCTCGCCCGCAATCGCCATCGAACAGAAGACCACCGGAGCAAATCCGCGTTCCACTGTTGGAACTATCACGGAGATCTACGATTATTACCGTCTTCTTTGGGCGCGTATCGGGGAAGTACACTGCCCTGAATGCGGCAGGAAGATAGACAGCATGACGGCGGATCAGATTATCGACGCAGTCTGGTCCCGCACGGAAGAGGGTGAGCGGCTCATGATCCTCTCTCCGGTTGTGCTTGGAAAGAAAGGGGAGTACAAAAAGCTCCTCTCGGACGCAAAGGCGTCGGGCTTCCAAAGGGCTCGGATAGACGGCGAGATGCGGCTCCTCGACGAGGAAATAAAGCTTGACAAGCAGAAGAAGCACAACATCAGCATTGTCATAGACCGTCTTGTGCTTTCCCGCGAAGCGCACCTGAGGCTCACGGATAGCATAGAGAAGAGCATAGAGATGTCTGGCGGGCTTGTTGAGATTGAGTATGTCGGGGACGGAAAAAGTTCCGAACTCGGAACAGTGTCCCGTGAATCATCCGAAAAAACCCCAAAGGGAGGAGCTAAAAGCTCAAAAAAGCCTGAACAGGTTGAGCTCTTCTCTCAGAACAATTCCTGCCCGCATTGCGGCGTGTCTATCGGGGAGATACAGCCACGCATGTTCAGTTTTAACAATCCGTTTGGCGCGTGTCCCGAGTGTAATGGGCTCGGAGTTATCACAGAGTACGACATAAGCAAGATCATCCCCGACCCAAACCTTTCGTTCAACGAGGGCGGTGTTGCGACGATAAACCCGAACACAACCTGGACCCGCAGCGGCTTCGAGGGCTTTGCGGAGATTGCCGGTTTTTCGCTCGATACCCCGCTGAAGGACCTCACCGAACGGCAAATGGAAATGCTGCTGTATGGCATGGAGGATAAGTTCACCATGCACTACGAGGACAGAAATACCAATATGGACATGAGCCGCCACTGGTACGGCGTTGTAAACGACCTGAAGCGGCGGTATGCCAGCACGGAAAGCCCTGCCATCAAGGCTTGGGTGGCAGGCTTTCAGAAGGAGTCCGTCTGTCCGCATTGCCACGGAAACCGGCTGAGGCGTGAGGCTCTCTCTGTTTACGTGGGCGGCAAAAACATAAAGGACGCAACGGATCTTTCCGTGAAGAACAGCTTTGATTTCTTTCATTCCCTCTCGCTCACGGACACTCAGAAGAGGATCGCGAGCCAGATCATGAAGGAGATTATCGCCCGGCTTTCGTTTTTGAAAAATGTGGGGCTGTCATACCTCACTCTGTCCCGTATGGCGGGCACACTCTCGGGCGGGGAAGCACAGCGTATTCGCCTTGCCACACAGATAGGCAGCGCCCTGTCCGGCGTGCTGTACGTTCTTGACGAGCCCAGCATCGGGCTGCACCAGCGGGACAACCAGAAGCTCATAAATACTCTGCAGGACCTGAAGAAGCTAGGCAACACTGTGCTTGTAGTGGAGCACGATGAGGACACTATTCGCAGTGCAGATTATGTCGTGGACATCGGTCCCGGAGCCGGTGTGAACGGTGGGAAGGTCATCGCAGAGGGGACCCCGGAAGAGATTGAGAAAAACCCGGAGAGCATCACGGGAGCCTTCCTTTCGGGAAAGATAACGATTCCCGTGCCTGAAGTGCGCCGACCTGGAAACGGAGCGCATCTTAGGGTGATCGGTGCCAGGAAGAACAACATCAGGGGGGTGGATTTCTCGTTTCCGCTGGGCTGTCTTGTGGCTCTCACCGGTGTGTCCGGCAGTGGAAAAAGCACCCTCTTGAACCATATTCTCGCCCCGGCGCTTCACGACCGGTTTAATCACGAGAAAGAGCGGTTCGATGGTTACGAGCGGATCGAAGGGGCGGAAAACCTTAATAAGATCATCCATATAGACCAGAGCCCGATAGGAAAGACCCCGCGTTCGAATCCGGCAACCTATGTGGATCTTTTCGGCTACATCAGGGATCTTTTCGCAAGTCTGCCCGAAAGCAAGGCTCGCGGCTACAGACCCGGACGCTTCTCTTTCAACACCGGGGGCGGGCGTTGCGAGCACTGCCACGGCGACGGAATCCTGAAAATCGAGATGAACTTTCTGCCGGATGTATACGTCACGTGTGACGTGTGCCACGGCAAGAGATACAATACCGAAACGCTGAATGTCCGATACAAGGGCAAGAACATCAACGATGTGTTGGAGATGACGGTCTCGGAGGCTCTCGGTTTCTTTGAGGCCATTCCTCCGATCAAGCGTAAGCTGCAGACCCTTTTTGATGTAGGACTGGGCTATGTGAAGCTCGGTCAGAGCGCGCTGACACTCTCAGGTGGAGAATCCCAGCGGGTGAAGCTTGCAAAGGAATTGTCCAAAATCGGCACAGGGCGCACATTGTACGTTCTGGACGAGCCCACCACAGGGCTTCATTTTGCAGATGTGAAGTGTCTGATGGAGGTGTTGAACAAGATTGTCGACGGCGGGAACACGGTGATCCTTATCGAGCACAATCTGGATGTGATAAAACAGGCCGACTGGATTCTGGATCTGGGACCCGAGGGCGGCGACGGCGGGGGGCGCATTGTAGCAGAAGGCACGCCGGAAGATGTGGCTGAGGTGGACGCGTCCTACACAGGGCAGTTTCTGAAGAAAATACTGAATAAAAGATAAAAATAGATGAAAGAAAAGGGTTTTGATGCTGTTCAGAACCCTTTTCTTTCAAAAGAGGCTTTCTCTCAAAATGCTCGGCGTTCGGTCTTGATGGAGCGACCGCCTAGGGTGCTCCGCCGGGGTGTGCCGCCGTGGGTGCGCCGTCCGCCGACTGAAAGGCTTGTTTTAAGCCTTTGTTTTAAACCATGAAAGCGTGTCCGCGTGGTGTACCGCCCAAGCCCCTCCGAGGCGGAATCACCATTTCAGCTGGATTGGAGTCGAGTTCCCGCTTGGAGTCACCAAAAACAGCCCGTATTTGTAGAACGCGAACACGAACGTGTCGTCCGAGGCGCCGTCCTTCTTCCTGATGTTCATCAGCTCCATGTCGCTCGCGTAGATTCCGGAAACGTAGCCGGAGTCCTTTTCCGCATAGACCGGATAGACCGGGGAGTCTGTGAGGGCGGAGGAGAACGTTTCGTACTTGCTTGCCGAGCGGAAGACCACCGTCCCGCCGTCAAGATCCGCATCATAAAACGAGGGCGACTGGGATGATTCGCGGAGCAGGTAGTTGGGAGCGGTGCTTGTGCTCTCTGCGCTGAACGCCCCGTCGCTCCGCCTTATCGTCCAAAGCGCGCTGTAGACCTTGGTTTCGTCTCTTGTATAGATTGTGTAGTACTTGTCGTCGCTGACCTTCTGGAAAGCCCCCATGAGCTTGCCGCTGATGCCCGAGACAAGCCCGAAGGAGCCGGAAGAGCGGTCGTAGAGATAGTATGCGTTGCCTTCGACGCTGCCCTTGACGCCGTAAACCTCCACAAGGATCGAGTCGTCGCTGGAGAGGATTGAGGAGTATTTCGAGAGTATGTCCGTGGTGAACCCGGGAACCTGGGAGTCTCTTTCGATGTCCCAGATCGCCACGGCGGTGACGTCCGAGCTTGAGTCCTTTGTCGTCTCAACAAGGAAGCCCGACTGTGTGATCCTGCCGAACGTGCGATTCGAGTCCCCTCCTATGATCTTCTGACCGTATTCCCCGGTGTCGACGTCGTACTGATAGATTTTGGCGTCGGCGCCGTTGTAAAGATAGATTGTCCTACCATCCATGCAGCCCGCGGAGTAGTTCCCGGGACGTATGTTCGCTCCGTTTTTGAAAAGACCTTCCTCTTCGATGAAATAATAGTTGTCCACTATGGCACCCAGGGAATCGGTCTCGGTTGTGTTGCCTATGAACTGCCGGATTCTGTAAGACGAGGAGGCTCCCTGGGAGACCACCTGCTCAAAAATGCCGTCTCCTTCCTGCGTGCAGGACCCGAGAAGCGCGGCGACCGCCAAGACCATAAGAACAAAGGCGGTATGTGTTTTGCATGTTTTTTTTCTGGTTGTCTTCATTGCCGGCCTCACTTTCTATACGACAGGGCAAAGGTGACGGGCACCATGCTCATTACCGCGTTGGATTTTTTCCTGTCCCCGCCGTACAGCTCGAAGTCGAACCACAACGATGCGTCGATTCCGAGCCCCCAGTTGCGTCCCAGGTAGAACGTGGGAGAAGCCGAGATGCTGATATACGGCATGAAGCTCTTTGTTTTGTTGTATTTATTGTAGGTGAAGCCGAGGTTGGTGGAAAACGAGAGGTCGAATTTTCCTGTCTGCACCGGGACGAACGAGAGCCGCGCCGTGATTGGCACCGTTGTGAGAATCTTCGAGGCTTCGGAGTAGTTGAAGCCGTACCCAAGCTCTCCGCCCAGCATGAGGCGAGGGTTGAGGAATACCTGGTATGCAAGGCTGCCGTAGCCGCCAACTTTTGCCCTCATTTCATCAGGGAGGTTTTTTGTGCCGAGCTCCGAGTTGTTCCAGAACTTCGCGAAAAGCGGCACGGAAATGCCTGCTTTCACTGTGAACACGGAGCTGCCTTTTTGGTAATAATCTTCGGCGAAGGCTGAGAGCGCGACGCAAAGAAGAATCGGTATCAATATCGCCGTGGCAAATTTTTTCATTAGGTCCTCTGATTGTTGACAAGCGCGGCGGAACCCGTCGCTCTTCTCTTGTTCCGGTGCTTGCGGTCCGGAAGGGAAAACACCTTTGGAAATGCTCAGGGCAAGTCCGGCTGGCAGGTTCGTAGCCGTCTGTCCACCAGGGTGGTGTTTTAAGTATTTTACCACAAATTGAATAACAAATTGAAGTCTGTTATATTCAATGTGTGGAAAAACACAAAATATGCGTGCGGGTCCTGGGTTTCTGGCAGGAGTATGGGGGTTGATGTGATTTTGGATGGTAAGGCTCTGGCACGGGAAGTGAGATCTCGTGTGAAGGAAAAGTCCCTTCTGTTCGCAGAGCGCGCCGGACGGCGTCCGCTTCTGCGGGTGGTGCTTGTGGGGGAAGATCCGGCGAGCATTGTCTACGTTCGGAACAAGAAGTCCGCATGCGATGAAGCCGGGATCGACTGCCTTGACACAATCCTTCCGGGAAATGTGGACACAAACGCTGTTGCGACGCTTGTGGATGATTTGAACTGCGACGACAAAGTGGACGGAATTCTTGTGCAGATGCCGCTTCCGCCTCAGATAGACGCTGCCCGCATAACTGAGATGATTGACCCCGCAAAAGACGTGGACGGCTTCACGCCATGGAATGTGGGACTCCTCTCGACTGGCAGGGCAAGCCTTTTGCCTTGCACGCCGCGCGGGATACTGACGCTGCTGAAGCATTACAGTATAGAGACCAGAGGGAGGAACATCTGCGTGGTCGGGCGGAGCAGTATTGTCGGGAGGCCTCTTGCAAACCTCCTTTTGGCCAGCACCGATGCCACGGTGGATGTATGCAATTCCCACACGCGTGATTTGAAGGCTCATGTACTCCAGGCGGACATTGTGGTGTCGGCGGCGGGGTGCCCCGGCTTGATACGGGCGGATATGGTGCGCGAGGGCACTGTGGTGGTGGATGTAGGAATCAACAGGATCCCTGATCCGTCCAGGAAAAGCGGTTATAGGCTTGTTGGAGACTGCGATTTTGAGGCTCTCAAGGGAAAAGCCGCCGCAATTACACCCGTTCCCGGAGGAATCGGACCAATGACGGTGGCAAGCCTCGTGGAGAACGTTCTTATTGCGGCTTCGATTCGAGCGGGTGTGGATATCGGTGCATTATAAGCGTACTTACTTAGGGCGTACTTAGGTGTGACAGATACGCGGGCGACGAACCGCGTGGGTGTGGATATCGGCGCGGCAGACCGCGTGGGAGAATTTGAGCGAAAAAATAGCTGCGATGCGCGCGGGTGTGGATATCGGCGCTATTGAAAGCGGCAAGGGCAACGTTTGAAAAATGCGCTGATTTGTCGGCGCTCCCTTGTGCGGTTAGATCCCTTGCAGTTTGCCCGCGCCGAATCGCACCGCATTGCGCCGGGTTGAACGGACGCTTCAGACCGATGCAGGCGCGGCGATGCGCCGCCTTCTTGAGGTTCTTTCATGAAAAAGTTTTACATAGAGACATACGGCTGCCAGATGAATGTGGCGGAATCCAACGCGATGGAAGCTCTTTTGAAAGGTGCTTTCTGGGCCGAGGCACCGGATCCGGAGGCGGCGGATCTTGTAATTATAAATACATGTTCCGTGAGAAAGTCCGCTGAAAACAGGATTTGGGGGAGACTCGGATTCTACAAGGCTCTGAAATCGCGCCGGGCGGCAACGCCGGATTCCAAACCTCTTCTTCTTGTCCTTGCCGGGTGCATGGCGGAGCGGATTGGGGACGATATAAAGCGGGAGAACCCTCATGTGGACGTTGTGCTTCCGCTGAACGACAAGCTGAAGATCCTCTCCATAGTAGGCGACGGCGGCGGCCAGGACGATTTCGCCTCGGACTTCATTGCCGCCTTCACC
>CAMKPI010000087.1 GCA_946414625.1 uncultured Spirochaetaceae bacterium
TGCATAGTTCTGGAACACCATAGCCATATCGCGATCCTTTGGAGGAGTCTGCGTGATGTCCCTGCCGTCAAGAAGAAGGTGCCCGTTCGAAATATCCTCCAAACCCGCAACCATGCGGAGCGTGGTGGACTTTCCGCATCCGGAAGGACCGACGAAAACAATAAGTTCTCCATCCTTTGCCTCCAGATTGAAGTCATACACCGCCTGGACGTTGTTGTCGTATATTTTATCAAGATGAGAAAGTGTCAGCTGTGCCATCAGTCCCTCCTAGCCTCAGGTCCAATAGTGGACAGGTAATTTGCAAGTTTCACGCTCCTGGTGTAGCCCACGAATGCCGCAAAGGCAAGGCAGGCAGCAGACGCGGCAAGCGTCACAAGGCAGTACACATATGTTCCACCGCTCATGGCACCGGACGCCAGAGCCTTTGTGGGCATAATAAAGATCCGAACTACCTGGATCAAAGCCAGCACAGCAAGGATATAGGAGAAATTCTTCTTGTAATTCTTTATCCCTTCCATGCAAAGGAACGAAGCAAGCAAAAATATAAGATTATAAATAATCGAAGCGCCAATCAGAATGTTGTAATAGAAGTTGCCAAAATCCTGCTTGTACAACCCAATGAAATACATCACATCAAAAACAATCGCAAGAGCCGTGAAATTACTCGAAGTCTTATTCTTCGCATATCTCATCCTATCCTGCTCGATTGCTTCTTTCTCGTGCTCAAGAATCACGTCTATATTTGTCGCGGCAGCCATCAGTTACCTCCTTTCACAAGCTCTTCTTCGGTCTTTTCAAGCTTAATCTTCAGTACAAGGTTTGCAATCAGAAGAATCACAGCAATCCAGGAAATCCCGAACACGAGAAGCCTTATGTCAAACCAAAATGTCGAGTTAGCGTCGAGGTGACGAGTATCCCACATCTCGGAGAACTCGGCGAGCTGTGTAAAGTTCACATTGGTCTTCCAGAACGCCTTGAAAGATGAAATCCAGCGGCTCGCCCAGACCATCGTGACAATCGCGAACAAGGAGAAAGCCCCGGTCGAGACATAGTTACTGATATAGTAGCGTCTTCTGGAATGGGTGTTCGTTATGAACAGAAGCGCGGCCAGGAGAATCATAACAATGGATCTTTTCAAGAAGCTTCTGTTGAAGCTATTCATGTACTGGTAGATCACGGCTCCATCCACCTCGCTCGCCTCACTGACATTGAGATCGTCGAACGTGCGGAAAAGTCCGTCGTAAACATCTGTCATTATCCCCAGGGAGTAGACAAAAACTAGCGCAGCCGCTACGAGTGCCAGCAAGCATACAACTCTCTGGAACACCATTTGCTTTTTATACATCTCAGCCTCCTGATCTTACAACTCCACATAGTCCGTCCGCCGGATTTCTGCCGCCGAAAGAACTCTTGAAATTATTTTTCCGTTTGATTGAAAAAATAATTTCAAGCGTGCCTTCGATTTTTTTACCTCTTCCCGACTAACGATTCGGGCGCATTCTCTAACGCGCGCGAGAGCCTCGAAACGGAAAGACCGCACCCTGCGCGGGCAAAGCCCGCGCAGAACGCAATCAATTTTGAATCAAATCAATGGTTGCTGTCGTAGTACGACTTCAGCTTGCCCCATGCGTTGTTGAGAAGCGCAAGGTTCTGCTTGCCATGATAGGTGCTGGAAACTGTCTCGGCAGACTCGGCGGGAGTCATGAACCCGGCATGGGTCGGACCGTTCATAATCCACTCAACAAAGTAGTTCGTCTTGCCCTTGTTCTGGCTGAAATTACCTGTCGTGGATCCGATCTCAGTATATGTGTTAATCTGGTCGTTCTGGTTCTTCGTGAGCGGAAGAATCGTCGGAACGCTGGTGTACCACATATTGTCCTTGTTCACGGAAAGGAGCGGATGCTTGATCGTGCCAAGTCCGATGGCGGTAGAGATATGACCCGCGCCAATCTTACCGGCGCCTTCGGTGCACTGGAACTCGAAAGCCTGGCTCTTCACGAAGGAGAGTGTGGATCCGAGATACTGGCGTGCGAAGTTGGTGTAGTTACCGCTTGTGAGCTTCTGGAGCAACTCGTAGGTCACGTCAGCGATAACCGGCATCTCTTTACCGTTGAAGAGGAAGGTCTCGTAAGTGCCATCAGCCTTGTGCTTGATGAACTCGTCCGGACCGTATGACAGAAGAATCTGACCCTCGTCGCTATAAGCATAGTCGATAAGTGCAAGAGCAGCATGGAGCTTATCCTTATTGTTGCCAACGCCCTCAATCGAAATTCCCCATGCCTCATCCTTGACGGAACGCCAGGACTCGGTGAACCTCATGTAAACACCGTTCGGGTTTGTGCCGTCGTACCAGCGAGCAACCGGAACCATCACAGCCATATACTCTTCACCCGGCTGCAGGATGCCCTGGCTTGCCGCGTTGTAGATCGTCTGGGTCTGGTTGTAGTCGTAGTGCATGAAGCCCAGATCGTTCTGAAGCATCTTCTTGGTGTTCTCATCGGCATCGTCGATGTAGCTCTTGGAGATGAGTCCCTCCTCGGCGATGGCGTGCATTCTATCCATTGCCTCGTAGGCATACTTCTCCATACGTGCATCGTGGAGGTCTCCGTCAGTGCCGACATAGAGGTAGTCGCGCCTGGATTCCATACCGCGGACACCAAAGAGGTGACCGGCAAAGCGGAACATATCGACTTTCCTCTGCATGTTGTTGTCTTCGCGGCAGAAGAGACCGAAGATCGTGTCAGTTCCGTTCAGGGTGTAGGCGTTCGCCACAACACAGCGCAAGAGAGCGACAAGCTCGTCGGCATCCCATGCAGCGTTCTGACCGATGAAGAGGTTGGACCTCTCGGTGCCGTAGTATCCGTTATATGCCTTGTCGATGTACTCGCGGAGCATGTTCACCGCTTCCACACCTGTCATCGAACCCTTGGCGTTCATCTTTGCGATGATATTGCCGGCAGCGTCGTAATCCTTATAGATCTGATCAACAGACACGCCGTTAAGGTTCACTACATCAACAGCGACCTTGCCGCTTGTGGGCATATAGGGCTGATATTTCGGCTGAGCGGTATTGCCGGACTTCGCGGCGGTGAAAGCACCCTCTCCGTCGAGAAGCTTCTTGACCATATCCGTTCTCATCAGAGGCATTCTCTCGATGTCGTTCACACCATCGAAGTACGGGCTGAAGTAAATAGCTCCAGTCTGAGTGTTTCCTGTGATAGACAGACGGACAATCGGGTTTGTCTCGAGATATGCCTTGAAGTGAGGCATGCTGTCCAGGTAAGCGCCAATGTTGACAATCTTTCCTGCCTCGCCGTACTCGGTGAGCTCAGCGGCTTTTCCAGAGAGCATATCAACATCGGAAAGCCTGTCTTTCCAGTAGTTGAACTCGTTCGTGGCACTGTTGCCCTGGTACTTATCCTCAAACTTTATATTGAGGCGCTTTTCCATCTCAACCCATGTCGGCTTCAGCTCGCCGGCGTGATAGGTAGTGCTGCCGAGTGTAATTCCGCTTCCGGCAACATCCGGATCAAAAGAGAGACCGGTTTTCTTGCTGTTGTATCCTGTTGCCATGCGAAGCGTGGTGCCCGGAGCGTAGGTCAACTCTTCAACCTGTTTTGCGGGAGCTGTGCTCTGCGCAGCGCTCTGTGGAGCAGGAGCCGGAGCAGCCTTACTCTCTGTCGCCGCCGGAGCAGCCGAAGACGACTGAACAGGAAGGGTTTTCTTTCCGCAGGAAGCCAGAGCAAAAATACTCAGGACTACCAGCATTCCAATCAAAACTTTTTTCATTGGTATTCCTCCAAATAAATTTCAAATATCATTTTTAGGGGGCGGATTCCGGCAGTGCTATCATGCACCGGGGAATCCGTACCGACGGGCTTAGTGAGACCTGCCACGCACTGGACGTGCGGTGACGCAAGCGTCTACAAAACCCAGGTAATCACCGGCATAGGAGGTGTTTAGAAGTGCCAGATGCTAAACCGCGAGCGAGGGATAGTGCTCTTTGCACAGCCCGAGCGAGCGGTGACGCAGATGGTGCCTATAAACACCGACGAAAGATTATTCCTTGACGCCGCCCACATTTGCTCCCTTAGCAAAGTATTTCTGTATGAACGGATAAATCACCAAAATCGGTACAATCGAACAAACAATCAGGGCGTAGATCACGGAGTCAGACGCATAGACCTCGTTCCAAGCCGCCATTGCTTCCGGATCCGTGAACTCCTCAAGCTGCAGCCTGATGTAGACCTGAAGCGGATGCTCGTTTCCATTTGATATCATCTGGCGTGCCCAGAAGTATCCGTTCCATCTCGAAATACCGAAGAACAAAGCAACCGTAGCAATTGTACTTTTACACATCGGAAGGAAGACGTTCGAAAGAACCTGCATCTCTGTGGCACCATCGACACGGGCAGCTTCCTCAATCTCACTCGGGACACCTTCGAAGGCGTTCCTGAGAAGGATTATGTTCATTGCCGCCATACCCATCGCAATGACAACAAGCCATTTGTCATCCATGATTCCGATGCCGTTGAAAACTTTCTTCGTTGCAAGGTAGTTCAAGTACTGCGGAACAATACCTGCGCTGAACCACATTGTGAACACAAGGAAGAAATTGAAGAACTTCCTGAAGAGAAGGCGACTCTTTGAAAGAGCATATGCACCGAGGATCGAGCTGAACAAAGCCCATACCGTGCCGTAGAACGTGATGAACAGGGTGTTGGAATAGGCATTCCAGAACATGTTGTTGCTGAACATTCGGCTGAAAGCCTTGAACTGGATCTGCTTCGGGAAAAGCACCACCTGACTGTACTCGACGCTCTGCCTGCCGCTTATGGCAGAGGAGATTGCATAAACAAAAGGATAGAGACACATCAGAGCGAAAGCCGTGAGGAGCACGTAGCTGATGACCTGGAAAATCCTCTCTGAAGTTTCGATTTTTCTTTTCATAACGATTCCCCCTTCTGCTTAGTACAGCGATACGTTGCTCGCCTTTCTGGCGACGGTGTTGGCTCCGATGACAAGCAGCATTCCAACCACGTTGTTCATCATCTCGGCTGCCGCGGCAATGCCCTTCTGCGCGCCGGCGACACCGTATCTCTGGGCGAAGGTCGAAATGACATCCGCGGTGACGTAGGTGTTGGTGTTGTACAAGAGCAAGACTTTTTCGTAACCGATTGAAAGCAGGGTTCCGATTTTGGAAATAAGCATTATGACAATCGTTGAAAGGATCGACGGAAGGACGACATATCTCATCTGAGCCATCTTATTGGCACCGTCAATCTGCGCTGCTTCGTAGCTCGTGGGTGAAATGCTGATGATTGCGGCAAAGAACACAATGCTGTCGTAGCCCGCAGTCTCCCACACACCGGAGATCTGGTAGATTGAACGGAAGAACGCCGGATTGTTCAACAGACCAGCATTTGCGGTCTCAAATGACACAAGGTGCAACTTCACGAGCAACTGGGACACAATACCCATATTGGTCGTCACTGCGCCCTGCTTCACAAGCATCGTCACAAGAGATGTCATGACAACGGTCGACATGAATTTCGGCAGATAAGTCAGAACCTGGTATACGCTCCGGGCGATGTTGCTGCGGATCTCATTGAAGAACAAGGCTATGACTATTGGAATCGGGAAACCGAACAAAAGACCGTAGAAGGAAAGGAGGAATGTGTTTCTCATTGCCCTCCAGAACTCCACAGAGAGGCGCTCGCCGCCCACAAGTAGGGTTCGGAAATAGGAAAACCCTGAAAAAAACTGCTCCGAGACGGGCTTCACCTGCTCGTAGTGCTTGAAACAGCCCAGAAGCTCGTACATCGGGAAATATCTCCAGAAAAGGAATACGAGAATCATCGGCACAAGCATCAGGTACAGCCGCCAGTCCTTCACTATAGAACGACCAACATTCAGCCAGTAGTGCTTCTCAACCTCGTCGCGGACGGATTGCTCCGCGCTCCTGCGGTACAAGCCGGTCTTGTCGTCATATACCAAATAATCGTCAGCAGTTATTTTCATCAAACTCCTCCCATTATTTTTTCTTTCAATTAAATCAAATAAAATGCGTCGCCGGACGGTCGTGCGACTTCATTCCTCGTCGCGAAAGACCTCATCCCCGCCGTCCAGACTCTCAGGCCTGCCTTCGTAGCCGTCCTGCTCTGCCGGAGTGTTGATTCTCCGGACGTATGTCTCCTGATCTTCAAACAGCCCGTCCTGCTTACGCGCAACAAATACAAGGAACGCCGTGAACACAACGGTGAGCGAATCTGTCGTCACAAACAGGAGCGCTCCTTCGGCACCGACCCCGAAAAGAAGGGAGACCAGAGCACGACCCGCCTGCATCAGAAACGCCACCAAAACCCCGAAAAGCATGCCAAAGATGGTTTTCCGGGCAATCTTTTCTTTTCCTCCGCGCCTGAACGCAAAAAGGGAGGCCGCCGCAAGGCAGTTGCCCACCATGTAAATCACATACTGCGACGCTTCTCCGTTTCCCAGGATGCACCCGACGAATCCTCCCCAAGCGGCAACGTAGACTCCGCGCCATCCCCATCTCATAAGACACACGGCGGTCATAGCCGGCACTACGGAGACCGTATAAAGCTGGGATGCGAACCACTTCGTCGAAGCGTAGAATATTATGCCTTCGAAAACCAGAGTGACTGCCATCAACAGGACAAGATCGATATTCCTATACTGCTTCAAGCTCAAATGTTTTTCCGACATAACTTACCCACCGTGTAAGTCTAAACGAGGTTGTACCCCAAAACAACAAAAACTTTAATTTTTTTTACGCAACAAAATGCAACATAAAAATCAGTTTTACACCTTGTGTTTTATTATAAAGAATTTATGCCGGATTCAGT
>CAMKPI010000088.1 GCA_946414625.1 uncultured Spirochaetaceae bacterium
CGTCCCCTTTTGACACAATGTCTCCGATTGTGTGAACAGCCCTGAAAACACCCGCACAGGGGGAGTGCAGAACCCTTTGTGAGCCGTAGCCGCCAATGATGCCGGGAATCCCGGTGTTCGGCTCCGCAGAACCCTCCGTTATTATCAGTCCCAGCCGGTGTCCACGCTTTGTCTCAACCACAGCGTCGACAAAAGACATTTTGCCGGAGAGATCCGCTCCGCTTTCCGAATCTGTGTTCCGCCGCCTTGCGCTAAATCCCGGTCCCAAGGCGATTACAAAGGGAGCCATTCTCTGGTTCGTGCCGAGATTTTTCTTCGCAAGGATCGCGTCCACAACAATTTCAGGCCGCAATTCACCTATTAGCCCGCCCTCCGGATCGATGACAACGGCAATACTTCCGCTTTCCGCAGTCCTCGCGGCGCTTCCGGCATCGCACAAGACAGCACGAACCCCTTCCACGACGGCAGACCCTTCGTAGACCGCCTCCGCAAAAGAGACAGTCCTACGGATCACAGTAGGCTGAGATGTCTCCAGCATCACAATCGGAAAACCGCTGTTGTGAAGGCGGATTGCCACACCGGTGGCAAGGTCTCCCGCCCCGCGGATTATTATCAAAGTATTACCGACATCCACCATATCACCCTCCATTATCGCCAGAGTCGCGCTATAGGCGCTCATACAACCTGTTAAGCCTCACCGAGCCGCAAAGAACCGAGGCGTCCGGAGGAAAGCGCAAGGCTCTCCAGACCTCCCGCTGCTCAAGTGTCGCGGTCTCGAAGCCGTTCAGCAGAACGGCGCGGCGGCCGGTTGTCGTCCTCTTCAAAAGCCCTTCCGGTGCGTCCAGGAGGCGCTGCAGGAAAGAAGCATCAGCAAGCCCAGAGCCAACAGAGCCGGCGGCTCCGCTATCCGAAGACGCAGGAAAAGAGAGCCGGCCCACAGCGAAACATGAATCCTCAATCCTTTTTCCAGCTGCCCAGGCTCCCGCCACGCATATGGTGAAATCACTGAACGCAGGCACCACCGGATCTCGCTCAGAATGGATTTTCAGCGGCTTTCCTCTGGACCCATCCGCCTCGCACAACACAACGTCGTAGCAGGA
The DNA here is from genome assembly GCA_946414625.1 of uncultured Spirochaetaceae bacterium. Lineage (GTDB taxonomy): Bacteria > Spirochaetota > Spirochaetia > Sphaerochaetales > Sphaerochaetaceae > CAMKAB01. Next base: position 1,101 of record CAMKPI010000088.1, read on the forward strand.
TTTCAAGGCGCGGAGCGTCTCAGTGAACGGAGCATACATCTTTGCAGGCGAAACACCGCTCTCCGCGTATAGCACCATGAGGCCTCTCTCTGAAGATAGATTTTCAGCTTCCTCCGCACTATTTGCGATTCTATCCACATCCCAGCTGTAAACAACAGGACTTTGAATCCTTGTGCTTGTGGTAAGAAGGACAGACCGCCCCAGAGACTTGTAAAACCGCCCCAAGGCCTGCATCAGACCTGTCTTGCCGCCTCCGCCCACAATCGAGACAAATAGATGTCCGCAGAGAGGAAAAAGCGATGAAAGAGCCTCGTCCAAAGCCTCCATTTCCAGCCACTGGTCTCCATGAAAAACGCGCCAAGTCAGCACACCAGATCCCGACACGAGAAGGCTTACACCGGCGCCGCTTAGAGCCCATCGTGGAACGCTTACAGAGAACCCGGCATACAACCACTCGCCGAACGCTTACAACGGAGCCGAATACAGCCCCGCGCAGAACGCTTACACCAGCGCCCAAATACAGCCCCGCGCCTAAGCCTTACAGCGAACCCCGCATAGAGCCCCGAGCGGAACGTTTACACCGAAGCCCAAATATAGCCCCACGCAGAACGCTTACACCGGAGCCCGCAATCAAGCCTTCGCCTCGCCCAAAGCCTCGTCTAAAGCCCTGGCAAACTGATCGCCGCAGGAGGTGTTCTTGAAACCGCAGGTGATACCGGAGAGTTTGTCCCGAAGCACGGAGGCTTCCATCCCCTCGGATAGCGAAGATATCGACTTCAGGTTTCCGTTGCACCCGCCGACAAAAGACACGTTGTGTACGCGTTTATTTTCATCCAGATCGAAATCAATGACCCTTGAACACGTGCCGTGTGTTGTATATGTGTAATGTTTCATGACGCCTCCAATCTCACGCCTGCCGAGTTTCGCCAACGCGGGGCGAAAACGGCGGATAAAGCACATACAAGCATCTCTATCGGAGGAAATATATCACATTCCATGTCAAATGTCAAGTACATCTTTTTCCGTTTTTTCACTATAAATCATGAGGAAATTCTTGAAAAGGAAATTTAACCAATGAAAAAAACGGATTTCGAGGATTTTGCCTACGCCGGAAGAAAACAGAAACCAGGAACAGTGATCCTTACCCTTGTGGCTACAATGATCGGCGCCTCGGCAACCATAGGGCTATCCGCCAGGACGGCCAGCATCGGATTCCCAGCATTCTGGTGGCTTGCATGCGGGTCTATAGGGCTTATCCTGCAAAGTGCGCTGCTTTCTGGAAAAATAAGAGAAAGCGGAGCGGGCACACTGCCGGAATTAGCCGACATCACAGTTTCCAGGACTGCAGGGACGGGTATTGCGGCGATTATCGTAGTCTCGTGGGTGGGGATTGTCGGAGCGCAGTTCGTTGCATCGGGCTCGCTTGCCGTGTCGCTCATTGAGACTCTGAAAACCGCAGCCTCCTCCAAATCGGGTGCCGGCGCCGCTTCAGCCCTGGACACCGGGACAGGGTACCGCATCGCCGTCATAGTAGTCTGGGCGGTGGTCACCGCATACACGACCTTTGGCGGACAGGTCTCTGTGATCAAGACTGACATCGCCCAGGCGGCTCTCATCTTCCTTGGAGTACTTGCTGCATTGGTCTGCGTCTTTGTTTCCAAAGGCTCAGGCAGCGCAGAGACAGGTTTTAGCAACTCATTAGTATTCAAGGAGATAACACTCCTCAATGACAAGTTCACTCTGATTGACTTGATATATCTTCTCTTTATTACAGGGGGCACCTACTTCCTCGGGCCTGATATAGTGAGCCGCAACGTGATAGCAAAGGACGCCTCTACAGCGCGAAAGGCTGTGAAAACCTCGGCTCTCATCCTTCTGTTTTTTTCCCTGATGATAACGCTCGTCTCTCTTTGGGGGCGCATCTATCTCGGCGCTGTGACAAACCCGCTCCTCTCTCTTATGAGCGGCACCCTCCCCGCCACTGTGTCTGTGCTTCTTGCATTCTCCCTCGCCTCCTCGCTCCTCTCCAGCGCCGACACATCGCTCATAAACGCTGCCGTGATCGCCGAGACAAGCCTTTTCAGGGGACAAAGCGTGGCGCGGACACGAACCCTGGCGCTGGCAATCTCAACGCTTGCAATGCTCCTTGCCCTGGCACGGCAGGATGTGATAAGCATTTTCCTCACATCCTACTCCGTTTACTCTCCGGGAGTGGTGTTTCCGCTGTCTTTTGCCGTCTATTTCCACGGAAAAAGGAAAATCAACAAAACGGTCTGGTACTCAGGAGTGATTCTCGGCAGTCTTTCGGGGTTGCTTTCGGCAATTCATGCGGGGTCGCTTTTCGGCGGGGCTTTGGGCACAGCGCTTTCCTGGCCCCTTCTCCCGCTTGCAGGAATGTGTGTGAGTCTTCTCACATCGGTTTTGAGCGTCTGCGTCTGACACACCGGAGCTCTCTGGCAAATGGGTATGGGTCTTTTGAGAGCGCTCAACAGAGGAACTACGGCACCAAATCATAGCGGTTGGAAGGCGCGCAGCCGGGGGGGCGCACGAGCGACGCGCAGCCGGGGCTCACAATCGAAAGGTTCACAGCCAGGGGCAAACAATCGAAAGGCGTACAGTCGGGGACGCGCAGCCTGAAGACATAAGGTGAAAAACCGGTAAACGCTTTGAACACGAAGCGAAACACGAAGCGGGGTCGGGGAATACCGACCCCGCTTCGTGAATACAGGCGTCCGAGCGCTTTACCCGCGCCGACGAAAATCCTGACGTTTATCTACCCCGCTTCCTCGAACGCAGGAAAATTTCCTCTTTTTAGCTCACCGCCTTTGGGTATCTTTTCTCGAACTCCAGAACAACGCGCTTCTCGTCGTTGTCCAAAAAGCGAAAGATCTCGTTCCTCAAAGCATCGTCAACTCCCCAATACGCCTCGGCAATGGCTCCGCAAATCGCGCCCGTTGTATCGCAATCACCTCCCACGGCAATGCAGTTGCGGATCGAATCCTCGAAACCGGTGGATTCGTAAAGGCAGGTAAACGCGCTCTGGCACGTGCCGTCGCACACACTGCACCACTTGTAATTCTTCCGCAGCCAGGCAAGATCGTGCTCCAGGGGATAGTAATTCTTTCTCTCGTACTCCTCCAAATTCTTAAGGCTTGCCCCCCCTCGGGCGAGGAAAACCTGGACAGCCGTGGCCTCCGCTCCCTTAATGCCATCCGGATGATTGTGCGTCACCTCCGTCACAGCCCGGCTCATGGCAATGCATTCCTCCAGGCTGGAGCTCGCCCAGCCCACCGGAGAGACTCGCATCGCGCTTCCGTTGCCACAGGAATTGTACGGCCCCATCTTAGGGTTCTTAAGCCATTGTCTGAAACTGCTGCCGTAGCCCGCGTATGGATGTTTCAAGCCCCACTTGCGCATGGACACACAGGAAATGTCGGAAAGCGTCTTGTAGTCATGCTTCTCCCTGCCTCCGATGTCATCCCACGCCATGATCGCGTCAGCCAAGGCGATTGTCATAATCGAGTCATCCGTGGGGAAACAATCCGCGGTCAGAAATTCAAACTCTTTGCTGCGAAGATTATTAAATTCAAACCTCGACCCCACCGTATCACCGATAATAGCTCCAACCATGTTCCTTCCTCCTATATATTATCTCATTGCTATACAATACTTTACCGTTCTGCATCAAAAACTCTTCCGCTTCGCGCGCATCCTAAGCCCCGTCTTCACTCCGCCTCGCCGTCGCTTGACGCAGGGCTTTCGTCGTCAAAAACAGAGCCCGGCAGAGAATCGAAATCCAGGTTGTAGAACAATTCGTCAATCTCGCGCCTGTCGTAGATACCGTTTTGGATAAGACCAAAAAGGACTATTTCCCTAATCGAAGAGCTGTTCACCGCGTAGCCGGCACTCGTCAACAAATCCCGCGTCTTGTCCGAAGACAGATGCAACGCGATTGCAAAGCAAAAAATCTTTTCCCGTTCGGGAATGGATTTACCGTTCAGAATTTTATGGATTCCCGCCGGAGAGAGGTTCGCAGCATTTGCCAGGACAGTGCGCGTCACACCTCGGCTATCCATCAAACTACAAAGCATGGAAGCGAAAGGCTTGCTGACATGGATTTTATCCAGGTTCGCCTGGGTCGGCTTCTCCAAAAGATCGCTCACAATGCTCGCGACGGACTCCCCGTCCCGCCCGCCGCCCCGACGCGATCGGCGAAGGTTCGGCATACGTCCTGAATAGAAACGACCCGGCGAGCTCTCCTCCAGACCGGAGTCCCAATCTTCCAGGCTCGAGGTCTGCTTGAGGTATTCTCGTTTTGGATCATTGGACTTGATGATGTCGTTCGCTAACGCGTCCAAAACCGCAGGAGAGAACCGGCGAACCCATTTCCCGTATATGACAAGAAGCACTTCCATATCCGGAAATTCGCGGAGGCTTTCTTTCATGGCGTCGACGGCCACAGACAAGGCGACTTCTTTCGGGAAACCTTTTCCCTGCGACGAGACAAGCGGAAACGCGATGCTCCTACAGCCGAGATGGTGGGCAAGAAAAATACTGTTCCTATAGCAAGAGCCCAGCACATCGCGCTCAAGGCTGCTCCGTCCAGTCCAAATGGGACCGGATGTGTGGATGATATACTTTGCAGGCAAAGAGAAAGCGCTTGTCGCCCGCGCCTCACCCAAATGCAGAGGCAGCAGCTCATCCAGGGCCTTCTCCAAGGCGTCTCCGCACTTCTCGTGGATCAGCTGGTCAAGCCCTCCTCCGCCCGAATACATAGAATCGGTGGGGTTCACAATTGCATCCACCTCCATGGTGGTGATGTCAGAAACAACTAACTTAAAAGCCATGAATTCCTCTTATAATATCGCGTAAAGACCAGAGAGAACACCGCGTCCCGGCTTGCTTTGCTTTGTTTACGATTTGATTGTAATTTAATTATAACACGGCTTTTTTTCTTGTTTACTCTCTGTAAAATGCGGCAAAAAGGCGCCATAACAAACCGGGAAACCCCTCCAGAACCCAGCCACGCGCACCGACTCGAACAACAGCGGATGCTGAGCATGCAAATTCGGATGTCTCCCAACCCGCGCACCGGCTCAAACCCGTCTCCGCGCATCGCGCTAGCTATATCAAGGCTATACGCTCGCTCTCGAGAAACTATCTTCCGAACATCGCAAGACGGCGAACAAAACACCGCCCGTGACGCGCTACGAGGAACTAACAAAAAAGCGGCCCGCCTCGTCTCTGGGCCCTCCGTCCGATGCGGGTCGGCGAACCAAACACCGCCCGTGACGCGCTGCGCGACACTAAAAAAAGAGTCCACATTGTCTAAGGGTGCTCCGTTCGATGCGGCGCGGAGCAAAAAAAGCTCCGTCCGCACCTCGCTCCGCACAAATAAAGCGGCTTCGCTTGTCTAAAGGGCCCTCCGCACGTCGCGGGTCGGCGAACCAAACACCGCCCGCATCGCGCCGCGAATTTGAGGACACAAAAAAAGGCTCTCCGGTTGTCTGGGCCGAAGAGCCAAGGGTAAAAGCCTAA
>CAMKPI010000089.1 GCA_946414625.1 uncultured Spirochaetaceae bacterium
TATGAACCTGAATGTTCAGGATTTGGGGACTGTAATCTTCGCTTGGGATCACGTAAAGGACAACCACAAGGCTCTGTCTTCTTCCGGCGCGGACGATGCGGACTATAATTCCCACGGCCCCACGGAAAACATGATTGTTGCCAATCTCTCGGCGAGTTTTGTTCACGACAAGCTGAAGCCGGAGGTCACCGCGGTCTGGGTGGTCGAAAAGCAGGACTTTGTTGTGATTCCCAAAATCGGCTACGATCTCACGCCCAACCTGAACGTCAATTTCCAGTGGCTGCATGCCTATTCCCACGATACAGAGTCCAAGTTCAGAGGGTTTGATACGGGGGATATGGTCCAGCTCGGCGCCCGCTACCAGTTCTGAAATTTTTAAGCGGGCATCTTCTTCACAGCTTGCTTGGGCTGTGCAGGGAGCACTATCCCTCGCTCGCTGTCTCGAATCTGCCTCGCCTAAAAATTTCAGCGGGGCTCGTCTTTAAGTGGGCATCTTCTTCACAGCTTGCTTGGGCTGTGCAGAGAACAGTATGAATAGTAGGGCGGCGCATCTTCTGGATGCGCCGCCTTTTTGTGTAATCTGCAGTTTTCTTGTGTCATAATTTAGTAAGTCTAAAAATTTCCGCAATAAATTTAGTTTTTCCACAAATTATTTGACACATCTTTGTTCCTGTCCTCATAATGGAAACGGATTGCTTCGGGAACCGGCTCTTTCCCAATGCGCCTGTTTCCGCGCTCTGAAGGAGGTGCGTTTTGGCTGCGATGTTTGTTGTAATTCTGCTGTCTTTCGTTTTCATCCTTTATAATTACTTCAAAATAAAGAAAATGGACGAGGGCACGGAGAGAATGAAGGCTCTTTCCGCAATAATCCGGGACGGTGCGTCAAGGTTCCTGAAAACAGAGTTCCGTGTGATCATCGTCGTGGATTTTTTGCTGGCGGCGGTGTTCACATTGTTCATCGAGGTCACATCAGGCATCACATTCCTCATCGGAAGCCTGATGAGCAGTCTTGTTTGCATAATCGGCATGAGGAGCGCGACCTATGCCAATGTGAGGACGGCTAATACAGCAAGAATCACAGAGTCTATAGGCAGAACCGTGAAGGTAGCCCTTGCGGGAGGTTCTGTCAGCGGTATTTCCGTGCAGGCCTTTGGGCTTTTGGGTCTTTTGCTGACGATACTGATTTTCGGCAGCGTTCATGCGACGAGCACCGGTCACGGGCTCCTGGCGAGCTTTACGTGCAACGCGTCCATTATGCGGATCACAACGTATTCTCTCGGCTGTTCAATCACCGCCATGTTTAACCGGGTGGCAGGGGGGAACTTCACCAAGGCTGCCGATATCTCCAGCGATATTCTCGCGAAAATACGACATGATATGCCGGAAGACGACCCGAGAAGCCCGTCCGTGATTGCGGATTTCATTGGTGACAACGTGAACGACATTGCCGGAAATTGCTCTGATCTGTTGGAGAGCTTTGTCGCGACAATCGCCGCATGCCTGATGATATCTGTCTCGCTTTCCCGCAGTGCCGGAGCGAACGGTTTCACGGATGACGTGTTTGAAGCCGCAATCCGTTTTCCGATTCTTCTTTCCACGGCCGGTCTTCTTTCGTGTGTTTTGAGCTTGTTTTTCCTGTCAGTCAAGAATATGGGAGATAATCCTTCGCGGGAGATGAATCTTGCAACATGGATTTCCGCAGCGTTGACCGCGGCAGGGGCATATTTCATCTCACAGGGGTGTTTCAGCGGGGTCGCGCTGCCCGCCGCTTTTCGCTTTGGTTATGTCTCACCGTGGATCTGCGTCGTTATAGGCCTTCTTTGTGGTGTGGCGATTGGAGGTATCACAGAGTATTACACCAGCGCGGACTATAAGCCCACACGGAAGCTTGCAGAAAGTGCTGTCGAGGGGGAGGCTTTTGTAATTACACGAGGCGACGCTCTCGGATCTCGGAGCTGCCTTGCACCGATTCTGATAATTGGAGTAAGCCTTGTTGTGAGCGGCAGGATTTGCGGTAACTATGGAATTGCCCTGTCTGCCCTCGGGATGCTCTCTTTTGTCGGCGCTACTGTTTCAATCGACGCATTCGGTCCGATTGCGGATAACGCGGGAGGGCTTGCGGAGGCGTCGGGACTTCCCGGTTCAGTCCGCTGTATAACGGATCGTCTCGACTCTGTTGGCAATACCACTGCCGCCATCGGAAAGGGTTTTGCAATCGGCTCCGCCGCATTTGCCACAGTGTCGCTTATTGTCGCCTATGTCGGGAACTACACCGCTTCTGGCGCCGCGCCGGTTCTCAACGCAGCGTCCTTTGTGGTAATTGCGGGAGGCATCATCGGGGGCGCGCTTATTGAGTACTTCTCGGCGCTTCTCACGGATAATACGATTGATTCTGCCATCCTCATGGCGGAGGAGGGAGACAGGCAGCTCTCTGTCCCGGGTGTGATGGAGGGCACGCGGGATCCTGATTACGCCAGGTGCGTAGAGATGGCCGGCCGCGAAGCCCTGCGGAAAATGCTCGCTCCGTCGGTGCTGTCTGTTCTGATACCCGCATTGGGAGGGGTCCTGTTCGGTGCGGAGTTTGTGGGAGGATTACTTGTTGGAGCGGTGATTGCTGCCATAGCGCGCGCCCTGTTCATGGGGAATTCCGGAGGTGCGTTCGACAATGCCAAGAAATACATAGAAGCAGGCTGTCTCGAGGGACACGGTAAATTCAGCCCGGCTCACAAGGCGGCGGTCACGGGAGACACTGTGGGTGACACACGCAAGGACGTTGTCGGCGTTGCTCTGGATATATTCATTAAAAGCATGTCCACTGTTGCGAACACTCTGTCCGGACTTTTTAACCGTTTTGCGATATTCAGATGATCCGGGTTTTTCATCCGGCACTGTAAGTAAAAAAAATGAAAAAAATTTTTTTTCATATTGACCGAAAGAATTAATTTCTTGTAGGATAAAGAAAACTTTAACGACGGGCTTTGTAAGGATTCAAGGAATCTTTTTTGGGCCCGCTTATGGAGAGGCGTTATGCTTACGGCTGCAATGAGCTTTTATTTTGGATTTTACTTTGCTCACTGTTGTCAGGCGGCGTCTTCCGTGGTTTGAGTTGATTTGTTTTTGCATTCGACGACCAGGTAGAAGCCTGGTCGTTTTTTTTTGTTTCCGCGGATTTGGACTGGATGCATACGGCTCACGTCCCGGGAAAAGGGGAGAATTATGAAAAAAATCATGACAACAGCCTTGCTTGTCTTCGTTGCAGCCTCGTTTGCCTTCGCCGGTGGCGGAAAGGAGACAGACTCTGCCGCAGAACGAGGCAAGACCACATGGACCGTTGGAATCTGCCAGCTGGTTCAGCACACGGCACTTGATGCTGCAACAAAGGGCTTCAGAGACGCTCTTACGGACAGGCTTGGGGACAAGGTGACATTCATCGAGCAGAACGCGTCCGGAGAGATCAACAACTGTGCCACCATTGTGAACGGTTTCGTGTCGCACAAGGTTGACCTTATCCTCGCCAACGCTACGCCAGCCCTGCAGGCGGCTGCGAGCGCCACGGGTGAGATTCCGGTATTGGGCACGGCAATAACGCACTATGGCACTGCCCTCGACATTGCTAACTACACGGGGGTCATCGGCGGCAACATTTCCGGCACGAGCGACCTGGCTCCGCTGGACGAGCAGGCAAGGATGATAACCGAGTGGTTTCCAAACGCCCGGAGAGTCGCTCTTCTTTACTGCAGCGCGGAGCCCAACAGCATTTTCCAGATCGAGCAGGTTGAGTCCTTCCTGAATGCAGAGAGAGTATCTACCGGCAGGTATTCCTTCACGGATACGAACGACATCGCCGCGGTTGCGGAACGTGCGTGTCGTGAATGCGATGTCATCTACATTCCGACGGACAATACAGCGGCAAGCAATACGGAAGCCATTGCCAACATCGTTGTTTCAACAGGGACGCCGGTTATTGCCGGCGAGGAGGGAATCTGTTCCGGCTGCGGCGTGGCGACGCTTTCCATCAGCTACTACGACCTCGGCCGTACCACCGGCGAGATGGCGGCGCGTATTCTTGCCGACGGGGCGGATATCTCGAAGATGCGGGTGGAGTACACAGAGGTTACCCGCAAGTACAATCCGCTGATGTGTCAGGCTCTGGGAATCACGCCTCTTCCTGGCTACGAGGCTATCGGGAACTGACACAACTGCTGCCGGGGATTTCGGTCTTGGCGCCGGCTACGCAGGTTGAGACTTGTCCTTGGCGCAGAGCTGGCACCCAGCTGGCGTCTGGTTGATTTCTGGCGAGCCTAGGTAACTTCCCATTTCGGACGCAGGTTTGATGCGGAATTGTCATGAACCGGACTTCGCGTCGGCTTCCGAGTGGCCGGAGCATCGCCCGCTCTGATCCTGCGCAGCGTGATTCTCAAATTCGGGGGGGCTGCGGGATTGCGCGACTCTGTGCGCTCAGGGTCTCAAGCAGACCCCCTTCTTTTGTTTTTAGAGGTTTCAATGTCTTTTTTATCTTCTTTTCTCGGCACTGTGCCGGGCGCCGTGTCTCAAGCCCTGATATGGGCTGTCATGGCTCTCGGAGTGCATATCACATATCGCGTAATGAACATTTCCGATCTGACGGTGGACGGCAGCATTGCCACGGGCGGAGCGGTTGCAGTGACTCTCATAAGGAGCGGATCGAATCCCGTTGTGGCAGTCGTGGCAGCATCTCTCTCCGGTGCTGTTGCAGGGCTTGTTACCGCACTCTTACACACAAAGGCTCGAATTCCCGCGATTCTTTCGGGAATACTCACCCAGTTGGCGCTCTATTCCGTCAACCTCCGTATCATGGCGGGCAGGGCGAACCAGACGGTGAGCGTCGACAGGTTTCCGCTTGTCGTATCGCAGAGATTCGTCCGTGTTCTTTCCCTCCGGAACCCGTTATTCCTGCTCTCTCTCCTTGTTCCTGCAATCATAGCCGCACTGTATTGCTTTTACGGGACGGAGAGGGGCTGCGGTTTTCGGGCCACAGGATCCAACCCTGCTATGGCACGTTCACAGGGCATCAATACGGAAAGCAATATTATTCTGGCGCTTATGTTGTCCAACGCCCTTGTCGCGGCATCCGGGGCGCTCCTTGCGCAGTACCAGGGCTCCGCGGATGTGAATATGGGCAGGGGTGCAATTGTGATAGGACTCGCCGCCGTTGTGATAGGAGAAGGACTTCTTAACAGAGTTTTCCATAATTTTGCCCTGCGTATGCTCGCTGTGGTGATAGGAAGCATTGTTTATTACCTGATTCTTCAGATAACCCTGCAGATGGGGCTTAACACAAACGATCTAAAACTGATCTCCGCGGCTATCGTGGCGGCGTCTCTTGCGGCTCCGAGAGTCTTTGACCGCGGAAGATAGGCTCGTTTTCAAACTGACGGAATGTTTTGGAATACGGTTTTAAGGAGAAATCAGGATGCTTGAAATAAAAGAGATAACAAAAACTTTTGACAAGGGAACAGTGAACGAGAAGCGTGCATTGAACGGACTCTCGCTCACTTTGTCTGATGGGGACTTTGTCACTGTGATAGGCTCTAACGGCGCAGGGAAGAGCACCATGCTCAACGCGGTGGCGGGAGTTTTTCCTGTTGACAGTGGACAGATTGTCGCTGACGGAGTCGACATAACGCGGCAGAAGGAGCACAGGAGGGCGTCCGTGTTCGGACGGGTCTTCCAGGATCCGATGATGGGCACTTGTGCCACAATGCTCATCGAAGAAAACCTTGCTTTAGCCGCGCGCCGCGGACAGAGACGGGGTATGAAGTGGGGAATCACGCGCAAGGAACGGGAGTGGTATAAAGACTCTCTTAAAACGCTCGGTCTCGGGCTGGAAGACAGACTGTCTGACAAGGCGGGGCTTCTCTCGGGGGGGCAGAGGCAGGCGCTTACCCTTCTTATGGCATCACTGAAGCGGCCGAAAGTGCTGCTTTTGGATGAGCATACAGCGGCTCTCGATCCAGGTACCGCGGCAAAGGTCCTGGATATGACAGACCGTATAGTGACTGAGGGGCGTCTTACAACGCTCATGATAACCCATAATATGCGGGACGCAATATACCATGGGAATCGTCTTGTGATGATGAACGCGGGTCGGATAGTGGTTGACATATCGGGCGAGGAAAAGAAGCGGCTCACGGTGAACGAGCTTCTTGACATGTTTGCAACAGCCAGCGGCAACACGGCTGTGAACGATTCAATGGTTCTGCCGGAGGCCTGAGAGCGGATTCCGACGGAACTGCTGCGATTCAAAGGAGAAGTGCTTATACTGATTTAGAGTGTGAAAAATTCAGGCGGCTTCCTGCATGTGAGCGACGCGGGCCGTGATGCTGCTATCATCTGTGGCAACGCGTGGGTGGCGCTTCCCCTGCGTGTGCGCGACGCGGGACGGTGCAGCCTCCCACCTGTCCGGGCTACCTACGAGCGCTTCTCCTCGCGTGTGCGCGTCGCGGGCCCCAGCTCGCTTTGTGTTAGCGGTCTCTGAATGT
>CAMKPI010000090.1 GCA_946414625.1 uncultured Spirochaetaceae bacterium
AGGTATTAGGCTTTTACCCTTGGCTCTTCGGCCCAGACAACCGGAGAGCCTTTTTGTGCCTTGCGGCGCGTTGCGGGCGGTGTTTGGTCCGCCGAACCGCATCGCACGGAGGGCCCAGAGACGAGGAGGGACGCTTTTTTTCAGTGCCTTGCGGCGCGTCGCGTGCGGTTTTGGTCCGCCTGTCGCGACGCGCGGAGGACCCTAGATACCCGGAGAGCCTTTTTGTGCACTTTTTGTGTCGGATGGAGATATGTTTGGACAAAAACCCCGCCTGCTGTGCAGGCGGGGTGGAAACGGGTCTTGTGGCGTGCTGAAAAGCCACCCAGCGTCAAAGATTTGCGATAACAGCGTGTGTGTATTCGTCTGTCGAGGCGACTCCTCCGAGGTCCCGGGGGAGAGCCTTTCCTTCGGACAGAACCTCTTCAATCGCGCCCCTGAGCCGCGCTGCATCGTCTGGGAGTCCTATGTGTTCCAGCATTAGCGCCCCGGAGAGGAGAAACGCCGTGGGGTTTGCGATTCCAAGCCCCGCGATGTCAGGGGCGGAGCCATGCACTGCCTCGAATACCGCCACATCTCGCCCGATGTTCGCTGCCGGAGCCATCCCCAGCCCTCCGACAAGCCCCGCGATGAGGTCTGTGATTATGTCTCCATAGAGGTTCGGGGCCACAAGGGTGTCGTATTTCTCCGGATCCGTGACAAGCTGCATGCACATGTTGTCGATGATTCTGTCGTCTGCGCGGAGAGCCGGGCACTTCTTTGCATATTCCTCCGCCACCTCGTTGAATACCTCGAGGAAAAGTCCGTCCGTTTTTTTCAGAATGTTTGCTTTGTGCACGCAGGTGATGCGCTGCCTCTTATGCGCCGCAGCCCACTCGAACGCCGCTCTGATGATCCTCTCGCTGGCAGAGCGTGTGATTTTTTTCCGGGCAATAAAGCCGTCCTCCGTCTCGTACTCGTCCCCGATGTAGAGATCCTCGGTATTCTCCCGGAATGTGGCAAGGTCGATGTTTTCGTAGCGAGAGGGTGTGTTCGGCAACGTCTTTGCCGGCCTGAAATTGATATACAGGTCGAACAGAACTCTGAGCTGTACGTTAACGCTCCTGAAGCCCCTTCCGACAGGAGTGGTACAGGGCGCCTTCAGCGCCACTTTGTTCCGCCGGAGAGAATTCACAGCGCTTTCCGGAATGAGAGAGCCTGTCTCTTTGTATGCCCTCTCTCCGAGGAGCTCTTCGTCGAATGCGACATCCGCTCCGAGGGCGTCGCAAACCTGTCTGAAAGACTCTGTGATCTCGGGTCCTATACCGTCGCCCGGGAACAGCGTGATGCGTTTCATGACTCCTCCTCAATCTTTTCCTGTGTTTTTCGAAACGTCCTGTCCGACGTATTTTCCCGCCGGGCGGATTATCCTGTCGCAGTACAGCTTGTTTTCTATGTTGTGCGAGAGCCAGCCTGCGCTCCTGCCGCATGCGAAGAATGGAGTGAACAGGTCAGGGCTTATTTTCAGTATGTCGTACATCAGGCTGCTGTAATAGTCAACGTTCGTTGGGATATTCACGCTCCCTTTGCGGGCGCGGAGCTCCTCTCGGGCTGCTGTCTCGAACCTGTTGTAAAAGCCGTATAGATCCAGCATGTCCTTTTTTTCTGCAAGCTCACGGCACTTCTCGCGGAGGATTGTTGCCCGCGGGTCAGATATTGTGTATACGGCGTGTCCCATTCCGTAAATCAGGCCGGACTTGTCTCCAAAGCGACCGTCCAGGATCCTTTTTGCGGCCTCGTGGAGTTCTGTATCGGAAGGGGAGAGCCCGAGCTCTGCGATGAGAGCCTTCATCTGTTCGTAGACCGCCCTGTTCGCTCCGCCATGCCGGGGGCCTTTCAGCGAGCCGAGAGACGCGCACATGGAGGAATATATGTCCGTTCCTGTCGACGAGACCACAAGGTTCGCGAAGGTGCTGTTGTTTCCTCCGCCGTGGTCGGCATGGAGAATCAGCGCAAGGTCGAGGATCTCCGCCTCTAATCGGTCAAACTCTCCGTATCTGCGGCCCATCCACAGGAGGTTCTCCGCAATGGAGTATTCCGGCCTCGGGTCTCGGATATGAAGTGAGAGCCCGTCGTGGTAGTGTCTTTTTGCGCGGTAGGAATAGGCGATGACAGACGGCAGCCGGGCGATGATGCAAAGCCCCTTGCAGAGCGTTGTGTAGGCATCCGAGCCGTCGGGGTCGTCGTCGTAGGAATACATCGAGAGAATACATTTTTGGATTTGGTTCATTGTGGAGCGGCTGTTCTTGCGGAAAATCACATCTTCCACAAAGCCTTCCGGCAGAGCGTACATCTCGGATAGGAGACCATGGAACGTTTCTATCTCTCTCTCGTCCGGGAGGCGGGAGAAGAGCAAGAGGAAGCAGACACGCTCGAAGCCGTAGTGTGTCTTGTTCAGGTTCACCAGGTCGAATATGTCGATGCCCCGGTAGTACAAGTGCCCTTCGTCGTCGACTTTGCGGCCGTCTTCCATGCGGTAGCCGTAGACGTCGGAGATTTTCGTGAGGAGAACCAGCACCCCCGTGCCGTTTGCGTTCCTCAGACCCTTCTTCACGTTGTATTTCTCGTATAATTCGTTTGCTATCTCGCCTTTATACAAGGAGTTACCGTATGTTTTGGCAAGAAAAATCTCGTTTGATTGCGTGGTCATTCGTCTCTCTCCAAAGGTTGACAGCGCCCTGCCGTCATTCAAGCGGCACTGTCATTCAAGCGGCTGTTTCGCGCTGCCGTGTGTTCGGGCGCGATTTACATGATGCTGTCAGGCTCGCCGGGTTATCGAAGCGTTCCCGGGGGATTCGTTACCGTTTTCCTTTCGCTTCGCGCCCGGTGGGTTTTGCCGCATGTTCAGGTGCTTTGCGTCATGCGGCAAGTCCTCGCTGCCGTGTGTTCGGGCGCGATTTACATGATGCTGTCAGGCTCGCTGTCATGCGTTTAAGAGGCTTCCAGCGCGGAGGTTTCTGACTTCCTCCGCGGTGAAAGATGTGCGTATGACACATTCCCCGCCGTCCGTGAGAAGCCGCACCTCGTTTTTTTCCAGGGCAGAGGTGTCGATTTTAAGCGCCGCGCCTTCCTGGAGGCTCTCGTACAGCTCATCTGGTATTTCCAGCGGCAGGATTCCCCAGTTTGCGAGGTTCTGTCTGTGGATTCTCGCAAAGCTTTTCGCAAGCACGGCGCGAACTCCTAGGTACCTCGGGGCAATTGCCGCATGCTCCCGGGACGAACCCTGCCCGTAGTTCCTGCCGGCGAGGATCACCGACGCCTTGCCGACTGCCGCGTTCTCCAGGGCTTCTTTCTTGAATGACGTCTTCACATTCATGAAGCAAAAATCGGAGATCCGCTCGATGTTGCTCCGATACGGCAGAACCTTTGCTCCGGCGGGCATGATATGGTCGGTTGAGATGTCGTCTCCGGTTTTCAGAAGAATTCGCGCTTCCAGGGTGTCCGGGAGGGCATCAAAACGCGGCAGCGGCTTGATGTTCGGTCCCATGACGACATCTCCGCTGTAGTCCGGCTGGATGAACATTGACTTGTCGTTGATGTATTCTTCGGGTTTTGGATATTTTGCGAGGTTTTCGGATGTTCCTGTCGGATCCGTGAAGTGCCCGCTGAGCGCGGACATGGCGGCAGTGACGGGAGAGACAAGGTATACCCCGGCGGACACGGTGCCGCTCCGCCCAAGGAAGTTTCTGTTGTAAGTCCTTACGCTTACAGCATTTGTACAAGGACTCTGTCCCATTCCGATGCAGGGCCCGCATGTGCATTCAAGAATCCTTGCCCCGCTTTGGATGATGTCGAAAAGCATTCCGTTCCCGCTTGTCATCTCAAGCACGTTGCGGCTGCCGGGGTTTATTCCGAAGCTCACGGAATTGTGGATTTTCCGGCCTTTCAGGATGGAGGCTACCATCTCCATGTCCAGGTAAGAGGAGTTTGTGCACGAGCCGATGAGCACCTGGTCAATTTTTACACCCTCCGCTTCCAGTTCCCGCACGGGACGCACGTTGTCGGGGCTGGACGGGCAGGCGGCCAGGGCTTCGAGACTAGAGAGGTCAATTTCTATGGTCTCGGCATACTTCGCACCCTCGTCCGCCGAGAGTGCCTTCCAGTCGGCTTCCCGCCCCTGCATCCGGAGAAATTCCCGAGTGCGGCTGTCGGACGGGAAAATCGAGGTTGTGGCTCCGAGCTCCGCGCCCATGTTGCAGACGGTTCCGCGCTCCGGAACGGAGAGGGTCTCCACTCCGGGGCCTGTATACTCGAAGATCTTGTTCACGCCGCCTTTCACGGAAAGGCGACGCAGGAGCTCAAGAATCACATCCTTTGCTGTGACGCCCGCTCTGAGGCGCCCTGTGAGGCGCACCTGGACAATCCGCGGGCGCGGAAGGCGGAACGGGCGGCCCGCCATTGCAAGTGCGATATCAAGACCACCTGCTCCGATGGCAATCGCGGCGAGGGCGCCGGATGTCGGCGTGTGTGAGTCGCTCCCGAGGAGTGTAATGCCTGGGCGCGAGAAGTTCTCCAGATGGAGCTGGTGGCAGATGCCGTTTCCCGCCTTTGAGAACACAATGCCGTATTTGTTCGCCACTGTCTCGAGGAAGATGTGGTCGTCGGCGTTTTCAAAGCCGCTCTGCAGGGTGTTGTGGTCCACATAGCTCACCGAAAGGCTTGTCCTCACCTTGGGGATTCCCATGGAAAGGAACTCGAGATATGCCATCGTTCCCGTGGCGTCCTGAGTCAGGGTCTGGTCTATCCTGATTTTCAGCGTCCCATCCGCTTCTCCCTCTGAATGTGCGGCGAGTATCTTCTCTGCCAGCGTGAGCGGCGTTTTGCAGTGTTCCATAACGACCTCCAGCGTACAGCCGTGTTGCAATTTTGTTCGGTAAAGTATATATAAAACCACGAAAATTTGTAATATGCGGAGGAAATATGCCAAGCGACCGCCTGTTGACCCACGGCTCCATATTCAAAACCCTTGTACGCTTCGCCATGCCGGTGATGCTATCTCTTTTTCTTCAAAGCCTTTACGGCGCGGTGGATCTATTTGTGGTCGGACGCTTTGCAAGCACGAGCGACGTCTCCGGAGTTGCCACAGGAAGCATGCTGATGGCTGTGGTGACGGGTTTCGTGGCTGGCCTTGCGATGGGCGTCACGGTGCTTGTCGGCAAATCCCTGGGCGAGGGCAGGGGAGACGAGGCAGGACGAGCAATCAGCACAGGAATCGTGCTTTTCGGCGCGTTTTCGCTTGTTCTCACCCTTGTTTTGACCGTTTGGACGCCGTTTTTCGTCCGGCTTCTGCATTCTCCGGAGGAGGCTGTCTCGAACACGGAGGACTATGTCCGGATCTGTTCGGCGGGTTTTCTTTTCATTGTGGCATATAACCTTTTGGGCGGCATTTTCCGGGGTCTTGGAGACTCTGTCAGATAGAACCGCTGAACAGGTCAGCGGTTCTGTTGCGGTCGTTTTTGATTCGGCGGGAAGCGTCAGGCCATCAGATCGTCCATGCCGTACAGCCCGGCGGGCTGTTCAAGCAGGAAGCGCGCGGCCTTCAGCGCGCCGGCGGCGAAAATGCCCCGGTTCTGCGCGCTGTGGGTGATGCTGATGACCTCGTTGTCCATCAGGAATTCCACCTCATGCTCTCCGGGCAGCGTGCCGCCGCGCACGGAGTGCACGCCGATCTCCCCGGGCCGGCGCTTGGTGTTCAGGCCCTCGCGGCCGTACACCACGCGGGTGTCCGCCTCGCTCAGCGCCTTCACCAGCGCGGCGGCGGTGCCGCTGGGCGCGTCCTCCTTCTGGCGGTGGTGCTTTTCAATGACCTCCACGTCCGCCTGCGGCATGAGCCGCCGCGCCTCGCGGATGAGCTGCTTGAGCACGTACACGCCCACGGACATGTTCGCGCTGACGAAGATGGGGATTTCCTTCGCGGCCTCGCGGATCAGCGCGTTTTCCGCCTCGCCGTAGCCGGTGCTGGCCAGCACGCAGGGCAGGCGCCTGGCGCGCGCGTATTCCAGCAGGCCCGGCAGGGCGGCGGGACGGGAAAAGTCGATGATGACGTCCGCGTCTTCCCGGATGAAGCTGGTGAAGCCCGCGTACAGTGGGAAGGCCGCGTCGTCGGCGGTATAGAAATCGATGCCGGCGGCGATCTCAAAGCCGTATTCGCTGGCGGAGCGCGTTACCTCCTGGCCCATGCGTCCCATGGCGCCGCAAAGCAGGATCCTCTTCATTGCAGTAACTCCAATCGTTTCATTTCATCCAGCAGCGGGGCCTGCTCCTCCGCCTCGAGGGCGAGCAGCGGCAGGCGCAGGCTGTTTTCGCACAGGCCCATGGCCGCCAGCGCCGCCTTGACGGGGATCGGGCTGACCTGCCGGAACAGCAGCCGGATGAGCGGCTGATAGGTCAGCTGCAGGACCATCGCGGTATTCGTGTCGCCC
>CAMKPI010000091.1 GCA_946414625.1 uncultured Spirochaetaceae bacterium
GAGGATGCGGAAAGGGTGGCTGAGATCCTCAGGACGAACGACGGAGTTGCTGCGGCGCGGTATTTGGAAGGCGTCCTTTCTTTTGGAAATGAGAGGGCTTTGTTTCTGAAAACCAATATCCACAGTTTGGAAGAAGAGGTTCGGATCCGGAATGTAAAAGTCGGGCGCCTGATTGAGAGGGAGAAGTCGAAAACGGAGCTGAGTCGTTCCCGGGATGAGCTCTCTGCGCTGGAGGAGAGACGGCTGGATTGTGCCAAAGTCGTTTCCGAGACCGCTGAAAGCCTCCGCGGAAAGGATGATCTGCTTTCCAGGATAGGGCGGATTTTGGGCGAAAAGGACGATTACATAAGGCAGGAAGCATTAAAGAAGGATATACAGGCCCTTTTGGCGCGTTGCGGAGCCTTAGAACAGACAATCGCGGATCATGAGGAGAACTTCTCATCTCTGTCGGCAAGGCTTGACGCAGAGCGGCGCGAACGCGCTTCGCTGGAAGTCTCCGGGGAGAATCTTGAACGTCATAGGGCCGGGATGGAAAGGATTCTGTCTGATGAGAAATGGATTCAGGGAATGGAGAGGAGCCTTGATAGGCTCGGAGTTCTGCAGGCGAGCCTGAAAGCGGCGCAGAAGGAATATCTTGCCAATAAGGGCAGGTGCGACGAGGCGACTGCGCACTTTAATTCAAGGAATCAGGCTTTTTTGAACGCGCAGGCGGGGATTTTGTCGGAAAGCCTGGAAGAAGGAAAGCCGTGCCCCGTATGCGGATCCAAGGTCCACCCGCATCCCGCCAAAAAGAGTTCCTATACTCCGACCGAGGCGGAGCTGAAAGAGGAGAAGCAGGTTTTGGAGGCTTTGGAGAGAGCCCGCGACGACGCATACGGCAAGTGTGTTCAGTTGAATTCCGATTATAATTCGTTGCTGAACAACGTGTTGACGTCTGGAGAAGAGCGGTTCGGAGATTTTGATCCGCACAGTCGTGACAAGCTGGACTCCTTCCGCATGGAAACATCAAGAAGAAAAAATGAAACGGCTGCTTTGATACGGCAGGAGGAGGCGAACAAGGCGCGGATGGCGGCTCTGGATGGGAGCATAGCAAAAGATGAGACCGCGCTGGAAATGCTGAAAACTTCGCTCGATAGTGAAAAAATTGAGAGGGAGACTGTCTCTGAAGCTTTGAAGCAGAGTAGGGAGCAGGTTGAGGTGTTGAACGGGAAGCTCTCGTTCGGAAGCTTTTCACAGGCGTCGCAGGAAATTGGGAGACTGGAAGAGGCAGCGAGGGCTCTGGAGACGAAGCACAAGAAGGCGGAGGAGAATTTCAAGGCTGTGATGGAGGAGGTGAACCGGCTCTCCGGGCGCATCGGGGTTTTGGAGGATTCCCTGGAGAAGGCGGAGGATGGCTCTCTGGAGGAAGAGAAGGCTCTCTCGGAGGAAGAGTCCAGGCAGCTTGGCACGATGACAGAGGAATTGCGGGCTTTGAGTGCCGAAATCCGGGCGAATGAGAACATTCGTGACAACATTGTCCGGGAATTGGAGAAGATGACTTCTCTCGATAAGCAATACGGCATCGTGAAAAGACTTTCCGATACTGCAAACGGGGATTTGAACGGGCGGGATAAGCTCACTCTTGAGTCTTTTGTCCAGGCGGTTTATTTCGACAGGATAATCAAGCGCTCCAATATCAGGCTCAGGGATATGACCGATGGGAAATACGAGCTTGTTCGAAGCGTTACTGCGGACAACAGGAGACAGAAGACGGGGTTGGATCTGGACATTATCGACTATTACAATGGAACGCGGCGCAGCGTGAAGACCTTGTCTGGAGGGGAGTCTTTCCTTGCGTCCCTTGCCCTTGCGTTGGGTTTATCGGATGAGGTTCAGTGCAATGCCGGGGGGATCGAGATTGAGAGCATGTTTGTGGACGAGGGCTTCGGTACTCTTGACGCTGACGCGCTGAACCGCGCGCTTCAGACGCTGCGGAGCGTCACCGGCGGAAACGGGCTGGTGGGAATCATCAGCCATGTCGAAGACTTGAAAAGCAAAATCGATACCCAGATTGTGGTGAAAAAGGATGTGAATGGGCATAGCTCGGTGTTGATTCGGGTCTAGGGCAACTCCTCTGAGCCTGACGAAGAGGATAGACACCTGTGCTGGCAAATCTGGTTCAGAGCGACGCCTCTCTGCCTGACGCTGTGTGTAATGGAGGGTCGCTTGCCGTCGAATGGTGTCCGTTGAGGTTCCCGGACAAGAGCCGGTGCCACGCCCGCCGGCGAAAGGAGTCCGTTGGGGTTCCCGGACAAGAGTCGGTGCCGCGCGGGGACAGCGGGACTGAGCGCCGATCAAGGCAGGTTCTTCGAGCCGCTTGCTGGATTCGGGCTGTCTCCTGCATGATGCTTATCATCTGAGAGAGAACATGGCTATGGGCTCCATCGACTATGGTCCGCCGTCGCGTTATCTTTGCCGGAAGTCCGCACTCTTTCCGTCAGTCACATCACTCGTGCCAAGGCAGAAGCGGACGAATTCGGGGTTCAGGTGCTTTGTGCGGGTCTCTCCGGGACCTTTGTCGAGCCCTGAAATGAGTGCCATCTCAATATCGGTGAGTGTGAAGCCGAAGATGTCCGCGTTCTCGCGTAATCTTTCCGGGTGTACTGACTTTGGAAGGACTACGATGCCTTGCTGCACAAGGAAGCGAAGCACAATCTGTGCCACTGTTTTTCCGTGCAATTTTGCGATCTCTATCAGGACCGGCTCGTTGTACGGGTTGTATCTTCCGCCGCCGAGTGGAGCCCACGCCTCGGGGGTCACCTTGTAGTGCCTCATGTTGTCCAGAGCTTCTTTCTGTGTGTAGTATGGATGTATTTCAATCTGGTTCACAGCGGGCTTCAGATCCACGGTTTCGCAGAAGTTTGCAAGGATGTTCGGGTAGAAGTTTGAGACGCCTATTGTTCTGATCCTGCCTTTTTCGACGAATTCTTCCAACGCTCGCCAGCCGGAGAAGTAGTCTCCCAGAGCCTGGTGTATGAGAAACATGTCGAAGTATTCGAGTCCGGATCTCCTGAAAGAGGCTTCAATGGCTTCTCTGGCGGTGTCTATGTTTTTCATTTCGCTGGGCCAGAGTTTTGTCGTGATGAAGAGGTCTTCCCGCGTGCAGATGCCACGGTCCACCGCAATGCGAACCGCGTCTCCCACGGCGTCCTCGTTTTGGTAGGCGGCGGCGGTGTCTATGTGCCTGTAGCCGCATTTGATGGCGTCAAGCACGGTTGAGCAGCACTGCGCCTTGTCGGGAATGCGGAATACTCCGAGACCCAGTACCGGGATGGAGAGCCCGTTGTTCATTGTAATGCGTTCCATTTGACGACTCCTTGCATCGCTTGAATGTTTGCGCCTTTGCGAGGCTTGTATTGTGCGGCAGTCCGACCGGTATGCGTCGCCGGACTCTCTATTCTGAATCTCCGACCGATTCCTTTTTGGAAAGGAGATAAATCCTATTTTTTTCCCGGAAGCCGGAAGCCTTGCCCTCGGAGCCGGAAAGGTCAATCCAGTGGCTTATGAAGTGTTTTGCCGCCATTTCCATACGACTCATCAGGTCGATGTATCCGATTTTGGGATTTGCGGAGAGATCCTCCAACAGAGACGCTCTGCAGGCAGAGAAAACATCGGTCACAACGTTGATTTTGTTGATTCCCGCCTGTACCGCGCGGACGATGTTCTCGTCTCCGGCACCGCTCCCGCCGTGAAGGGCAAGCGGCATGCCGCCTGTTGCCTCTTTGCATTCGCGGATCCTGTCGAAGTTTATATGGGGGATGAGACCTTTGGGATATTCTCCGTGCGCGGTGCCCACAGCCACGGCAAGGCAGTCCACCCCGGTTTCCCTCGCAAACATCGCGGCGTCGGATGCGTTCGTGTACGCCGCTTCGTTCGCGTCATCCCCGGCGGCGGCATTGCCTACATGCCCGAGTTCTCCTTCGATTCCCATGCCAAAGGTGTGGCACGTCTCTGCCCAGTGTCGCGTTTCGCGGATGTTGCCTTCCAGGGGCAGGAGGGAGCCGTCGTACATGATAGACGAAAAACCGTTCCGGAATGCGTACATGAGGCGCTCCGGGTCGTTGCCGTGGTCCAGGCACGTGGCAACCGGCACGTTGGCATATTCAGCGAGGCGGCGGATCATTGGAATCATCAGCTCCGCCTTGGCGTGGACGCGCATCATGTTCTGCCCCAGAAGGAAGATCACGGGTGCGTTCTTTTCCGCGGCTGCCGTGATGATGCCGCGCGCTGTTTCCATGTTTATGGCACTTGTCGCAATCACCGCGTAGTTCTTCTCTGCGGCATCGGACAGTATTGTTTTGATGTCAGTGTACATGGGCTTATTATACGCTGTTCCCGGCAAAGTTCAAACTATGCCCGCGGGCGCGCGGGGAAATTTAATCGATGCTTGTGGATGTGCCTCTGTTCGGTATCACCAAACAAAGCCTGCGGGCGGGAAAAATTTAATCCGTCCGTCACGCGCTTAGTGACCTTGGCGTTCTTATAAACGATGCCTTCGGGCTTGCGGAAAAAATTTAATCCATTGGCAGCGGCGGGAACGAAGCCTCTGATTTGTCGCTATGCTCGCGGATGCAGGGTTTTTGTAATGGCGTTTCAAGATGAAAATACCGTGAGAGATGCCGCTGTTGCTGTTGGTGAAAACACCGGTACGTTGATAACAGCGGGAACAATTTAATCTGTCCGTCGCGCGCTTAGCGACCTTGGCGTTCTTACAAACGATGTTTGCGGACACGCGGGAAATTTTTAATCCATCGGTAACAGCGGGAACAAAGCCTCTGATTTGTTGTGATGTCCGCAGGCGCAGGGTTTTGTAATGGCGTTTCAAGATGAAAACACCGCGAGAGATGCCGCTGTTGTCGTTGTTGAAAACACCGGTGCTGTTGATGTAAAATAAATGAAACACTTGTCAGGCGAGTGTGTCAGCCGTCCAAGGAGTCCATGCAGGGTGCTTTTTTGGGCAAACTCAGAATTCGAGGTGCAAAATTGAGGATTGTGATTGCAGGCGCGGGTGCGATGGGACAGATGCTGGGGCTTTTCCTGCAGAAAGGCGGCAGCGATGTTTTCCTCGTTGTAAGACGCGCTGAAGTAAAGGACAAGATAGAAAAAACGGGGCTCTCATTCACAAAATACGGGGAAGATAAGCCCTCCGAGGGACCTCTTAACGTGAAGGTCTATGCCGGAGAGGAGGGAATCCGGAGTCTCGCTTCGGAAAAGGAGATGTCACGTGGTGCTGATGTCGTTTTCGTGATGACAAAAGGCACGGACACAGAGAGGATCGCAGGCGAGATAAAGCCCCTTTTGGGGCGGGATACTGCGGTGGTATCCCTGCAGAACGGACTTGGGAATGTGGACATAATAAGGAAATATGTTTCAGAGGATAATATTTTTTACGGTTGCATGAACCTCTCTTGCACGGTTTCGGAGCCGGGCGTCCTCTCCGGCAGCCTGTTCGACGGCGTGAATGTCTATATCGGATCATGCACCCGAGGGCGACGTCAGGAAAAGACAGGTAGGTCTATCGCCGAAGCCCTTTCCAAGGGCGGTCTTTCCGCTGAATACACGGACGACATAGACCGCGAGGTCTGGCTGAAGCTTCTTGTGAACATAGCCGTGAACGCCACCTGCGGGCTTGTGCGCCTGCGTGGCGGGGAGGCGGGAACGGATCCGGATTTTATCTCCGTGTCAGTGGACATGGTGAAGGAAGCGATCGCAGTGGCGGCGAAGATGGGAGTGAATATAGATTTCGGTTCGTTCATGTCCGAGACGCTGCCTCGCGCAAGCAAGACGAGCGGGGCGCATTATCCGTCCATGGCACAGGACATGATGATGCGGCGCGTTCGCACCGAGATCGATTTCATAAACGGTGCTGTTGCCCGGTTGGGCGAGAAGATGGGCGTGCCGACTCCGGTGAACTCCACGGTCGCGCGCCTTGTCAGGGCTTATCAGAACAATTACCTGAAGCAGTACTATCCGAAAGCGTCCTCCTCCGGCGGGAAGCCGGTTTTTGATGTGACGGTGGAGCCAAAATACTGCAAGAACTGTCTTTATTGCGTGAAATACTGTCCCGCAAAGGTTTTTGAGTCTACGGGGCGGGTTGTCGAGGCAATGAATCCGTCCTCATGCGTCGGGTGCATGAACTGCGTTGCCGTGTGCCCGGAAGGCGCGATAACAATCAGTAAGTGAGCGTCGGGTGGCAGGGCGCATGCCTTGCTTGCGGGTTTACAGTCGACATGCGATAACAATCAGTGAGTGAGCGGCAGGTCTGGCAAGGATCGGAACCGGCAGGCGGTCGGCTGGGCTCGATATACGCTTGAACGCGTATCACCTGCGGGTGAAATCGCGTGGCGGACCTGGCAAGATCCGGGAATGACTGTGGTCGATCCGGCGAGAAGCGGGACTG
>CAMKPI010000092.1 GCA_946414625.1 uncultured Spirochaetaceae bacterium
CACATCACTGACAGGATAGACGGCTCGGCGGAAATGGAGGACAGTTTCATTCTCGCGGCGGGCGTAGGTTTTGGGATCAAGCATAAGAAGGCTCTTCAGGTGCGGCTCAATCTTGGTGTCGACCTGTTTAATGAGGGCACAAACATCGGGGAGAAAGACCCGAACGTGATGCTTCACATGGAGCTTTTGCCGTCGTTCAGGCTCGGTATGTCGAATCTTTGGCTGACCGTTCCGTTCGAGGGTGCTTTCTCCTTCGAGGATGCGCATCATAACTCTTTGTTCGCAACAGGTTTGTATATCACATACCGCTCCGGCGAGGGCACCAAGAAATGATAAAAAGGATCGGGGTATTCTTTTCCTTGCTGCTTGTCATTGTATTTGCCTCTTCAGCGAAGGATTTCAGTTTTTTCCTGAACGGAATTGACCAGCACCCGGAGATCTTGGGAGGATTCCTCCCAACTGGAAGCGGAGTCGGGGTGAATTATGACGGCTTTTCGTTGATTCCGGGGAATCTCACGCGCATTCGTGTCAAGGCTGGTGCCGGATATCTTCAGCGGCAGATCTTCCAGAATCCCGCGGATGGTTCTTTCCTGGAGAGCAAGTACGAGAAAATCGGTATTTTCGACGAGTTCCATTTCACATGGAGCGCGGAGTTCTCGCAGGGTTTCGGCAATTCCTGGGTCGACGGAAAGGATTATTTCACTGCTTACGCGGGCTACGAAGGGAAGTATGAGAGATTTCATGACTCCCTGATAATCCTTCCGGGCGGTGGAGGTTTTCCGAAGAAGGACGATTATAAAATATATCTCGGCGAGAAGAGTAAGGGACAGCCTGACAGTATTTCCGCCTTTATGGAAAGGTATGGGACAACACGTTCCTCTCAGATCGTATATCCGGATCTGGCGGAAGACAGCAACTATACCAGCACCATCTACGCCGGAATGCGGCTCAATGCGTTGCGCGATACGTGGACGACGAGCGACGGCGCCGAAGTGAATCTGAAGGTTCAGGCGGCTCCTGATTTTATGAACAAGACATCGTCGTATTTTGTCGCCGAAGCCAGCGTGGTTGCCGCGCATACTGTTTTTGAATCGAAGCAGAGGCGAAACGCGCTTTTGAACAAGTTCTCCGTTGTGGTTATAGACCGCTTGAATATGACATTCATTGGTGGAGATTCGGTGCCGGTCTTTGCGTCGCATGTAAATTCGCTCGGTCGGAAGATGAGGGGGGTTGACAACAACTCCTACAACACAAGCTTCACTTACGTGAACAACCTTGACGTGCGTTTTTCCAGCCCTGAGCCGTTCATACATGGTATTTTTGCTCGGCTCAACCTGTTCCTCGATATCGGCTACGGCGCGGGAGAAATTTTGAATACCACGAAGAAAGGAATGCCAACTTTGGGTCAGGTGTCGCTTTTAGCCTCTACGGGCGGTCAGCTGGAGCTTGATATCTTTGATACTATCGATCTTGGATTGCAGGTGGCGTATCTTATGCATGGTGAGAATCTTCGCAACAGGGACGACAATGTTGTGGTGTCCGCGACTTTCTTCCTGGATTTCTAGTATAAGAGGTCGGATGAGGACCGGACAGAGTTCAGGATTTCTTCTATGCAAACCCCGCGAAGCGCGGGGTTTGTTTTTTTGTCCGTGCAGAGAGAGACGACATATTCCGGTGCCGCATCCGGTGCTGTGAAAGTATAGGAAAAAAATCCATTTTCGCCGGATGCCGGGAGGCTCTTGTGGATGATATGAGTGAGGGGTACGCCCAGACGCTTTGCATAGGCTTCCTTGCGAGTCCAGATTTCAGTAAAAAGAATTTCGGTTCTGTTAGAGATTTCTGCGCCGTGGTCCGGGATGCGGCTTTCCGCGTTCAAAGCGTGTGAATCGGCGTTGTTTATCAAGCCCGCCTCTGTTTTGGAGAAAAAGCGATTCGCAATTTTTTGTGCTGTTCCGCTTTTCGCTCTGCTTATTCTCTCAATGTCTATTCCGATACCTGGGACTCCTCTCGGAGTGTGGAGGTCTTCCGCGGGGCTCTTCATCCCGCCGGATGCCGCGCTATACCCGGGACTATCCAAACGAATATCAGCCTCTCCGGGGCTTTCCTTTTGTGAGGATTCCATGTTTTTGTCTCTTAAATTCTTTTCCCTGCCTGCCACCCCGCCGAAAAAGACGGCGCAGGACGCCATCTTCCCTGAATGTGACAGAGAGAAGAGAATATCGCAATTCTCAAAATAGGGTTTTCCGTGCTTGTTCGTCACGATTTCCAGCGTATTTATGTCCACATTGTTTTCCCTGAGAATGTGGGCAAGGAGGAGTCCCGCTCCGAGAGACGAAGCCTGCATGTCCCGATGCTTCGTCTTCAGAACTTTTTCCCGCCTGTGAGATGATACAAGGCTCAGAGCTTTTTCAAAGAGAGCGTCATTTTCCAACGGCGCGGTGTCGCAAATGAGGACTGTGATAGGGAAGAGGGCAAGACCGCTCTCAGTCATCGCTCGCTATTGCAGATAGCCCTCTCGCGACATTGCCACCCTTGCTTTCCACGCCGCGAGTGAGTAGAAGCATCATGAGAAGCGATGCCGCAAGCATGGAAGCGGAATAGACAGGCAGGGTGTTCCATGCGAGCGTGCGGGTCAGAATGAATCCGAGAAGGATCGGGGTTGTGGTCTGCGCGCCCATGCTTGCGGCGTAGTAATAGCCGGTGAAGCGTCCGATCTTGTCAGAGGAGCAGAGGTCCAGGACCATCGGATAGGACGCATTGAACACAAGAGCCATGCCGTAGCCTTTGAGAAGGCAGATTCCGTACAGGAATACGGGGAAGGCGTGCTCGCCTAACTCGTTCACAACCCCGGATGGACGCACGAACGACATGGTGGAATATGCAGTGAATGCGAATACAAGCCCCAGGAGTATGGTTCCGCGCTTTCCGATGCGATCCGCGATGTAGCCACCGGTGATGAAGCCCAGCATGGAGCCTGCTCCGGTGCAGATTATGAGAACCATCGTCATTGCGCTGGACGAGCGGAGGTAGTAGATGACAAAGTTGCCGATGTAGGTGTTGAGTGCGTTGTCTCCCATGAACCACAGGAATTCGGCAGCGAGTATTGCAAAAAGCATCCTGCGACCTTTCTTTGTCATTTTTTCGCCGGGTTTCGCCTCGCTTTTCACAACGGTCATCTCTTCTCCTTTCTGCATGTCCGCGGCAAG
The DNA here is from genome assembly GCA_946414625.1 of uncultured Spirochaetaceae bacterium. Classification (GTDB taxonomy): domain Bacteria; phylum Spirochaetota; class Spirochaetia; order Sphaerochaetales; family Sphaerochaetaceae; genus CAMKAB01. The sequence continues at coordinate 3,207 of CAMKPI010000092.1, forward strand.
CTCTTTTTGAAGCTTGTTTTCGTGGATGTTAAGGAAGAGCACCGCTGTAGAGAAGAGAAGGAGGCCTGCCGCAATCAAAAACGGCATCTGAACTGTGGCGATGCTCCTCGCCGAGTCGTGTGTGTTGATATAGCCGGACAGTTTAAACGCTATCCCAAGAATCGTTGCTGAGGCGCCTCCGAGATAGCCCATGATATTGATGATGCTGTTTGCTTTTGTGCGGAGCGGCTTCGGGGTGATGTCCGGCATGAGGCTCACTGCGGGGTTGCGGTACATCATCATGGATATCAACACAAAGACCATCGAGCCCACCATGAGGTGAATGCGTCCGTGGTGGAAAAAGTATGGAATGAGCGGGAAGACGACCGCCGAGATAATGCTTCCCGTGAGTATGTATGGCATGCGTTTTCCGATCGGAGTTCGCGTCTTGTCCGAGAGCCTTCCGAAAACCGGCAGGAGAATCAGAGCGGCGAGGTTGTCCAGCGCCATCACGCTCCCCACCACCCACTGCACGCGGAGGATTTTGTCGTTCTGTCCGCTGTGAAGCAGATCGAACGAGGAGAGTCCGTACATTCGGCGGGCGAATATGTCCGTGAGGAAGGTCGGGCACCAGCCGTCGTACACCTGCCACAGGAGGAGAATACCGAAGAATGCGAACCCGATGAGCATTGTTCTCTTCACGTTGAGGCGGAGGGTCGGGCTGGAAGAGCCCTGGTTTTCCGCCCCGGTGGCTTCTGCGGAGGAATCTGTGGAATTGTCAGAGACATTCGAACCTTTTGCGTTTTGTCTTGCGCTCACTGCGCCTGGGTTGTTTTTCTGTTTCATTTATGTTCTTGCCCTTTCCTGTCTGTGTCTTATTCTGTGTCTTAGACTGTGTCTCGCCCGGAAAATGCCGTGGGCTTTCAGTAGCCCAGCTCTTCACCCACGATGATCACATGGATCCTGTCTTTGACCCGCTGAAATCCGCTCACAACGCTGTTCGAGCAGATGGATTCGCCGCAGAGCCCGGCAGGAAGTGCCATGAGTTCCCGCGGGTCGCAGAAATCTTTTATGCAGTGCCCGTTTTTCTCGCAGAACGAACCTGTGTCAAGCCGGACGGTGTTTGCGGGGCAGGCGATTTTTTTCACCCGCACAACGGCGGAGGCCAGGTCCGGTACAATCTTGTTGAATCCCGCTATGACTATCACTCTTTTCGGACCGAAAATCAGCGCGGACACTCGGTTTCCGTTGCCGTCAACGTTGTAAAGACAGCCGCCCTCGGTGATTGCGTTGCTGCTCATGATGAACGTGTCAGCCGTGAGCGCGGCTCTCTGGCGCTCCTTTTTCTCCTCAGGCGTTGCAGCCGTGTCGGTCGGAAGACCTCTCTCCCTGCGCCTTCGCGCTTCGTCTTCGGTGAGTGCGGTGCTGTTCCGGTCGATGAAACGGTATTTCCCGTTTTTGACGAGATCCATCGCTCCGATTTGCGCGAGGGTGACAGAGCCCCCGACCCCTATGGTTTCGCCTTCGACAAGCATTGACGAGAGGAGGGCGAGAGCCGTCTCTTTTGTCGGCGTGTAGAATGCCGGCATATTATTTTTTTTGAGGTTCTCGATTGTGCGGCTGATTCTCATGTTCACGATTTTGGAAAGGTTCGGTTCCATGCTCCGCTCCCAGAGCCGACGTTTTCACACAATAGGTGCGGTAACATCAGCAAGTTGTATTTTTTTTGTGTAATCATAATAATTGTAACTTATAATTTAGGAGAAAACAACAATGAGCGTCAAAATACCGCAGGGCTACAAGAGTCTTTTGGATCAGAAAAACACGGAGCGAGCGATAAAATTCGTAAAGGACACGTTTGAACGCGAGCTGTCGTCGGAGCTTCGACTGTCGAGGGTGACAAGCACGCTTTTCGTGCCGGTGGGGAGCGGTATCAATGACGACCTCTCCGGAGTGGAAAGGCCGGTGCGCTTCCGGTTGGGGCGCATGGGTGACAAAGAGATGGAGGTGGTGCATTCGCTGGCAAAGTGGAAGCGGATGGTTCTCGCCGACCACGGCTATGCGGCAGGTCACGGAATTTATACGGATATGAACGCCATCCGTGCGGATGACATGATGGATAACAAGCATTCGATCTATGTTGATCAGTGGGATTGGGAGGCTGTTATCTCTGAATCTGACCGGAATCTGGACTATCTTAAACGGACTGTCAGGAAAATCTGGCAGGCAATAAAGAGAACGGAATTTCTTGTGGGGGAGTATTACCCTATGATGAATCCGACTCTTCCCGAGGAAATTACGTTTGTGACCTCGCAGGAATTGTGCGATAAGTATCCTGATCTGACTCCGGAGGAGAGGGAGAACGAGGCGGCCCGGCAATTTGGGGCGATTTTTGTCATCGGGATCGGGGCTCCGCTGTCGGATGGAGAAGTGCACGGCATGAGGGCTCCGGACTATGATGACTGGCATCTGAACGGGGACATCATCGTCTGGGATACTGTGCGGGAGGATTCTCTGGAGCTCTCCTCGATGGGAATCCGGGTGAACCGCGAGGTTCTTTTGGAGCAGCTGAAGGCAAGTGGAAAAGAGGAGAGGCTTTCGCTGTACTGGCATAAGAGGCTTTTGAACGGCGATTTCCCCGAGACGATTGGAGGCGGAATAGGGCAGTCGAGGCTCTGTATGCTCCTCCTCCACAAGGCTCATATAGGCGAGGTGCAGGCTTCGGTTTGGAGCGACGAGGACAGAGCGGCTTGTCAAAAAGCGGGTATAGCGTTGATGTAGGCCTGTGAATTTGTTTATAAGGAACCAGGGTTTATAAAAGGGGGGGCTGCCTTTTGAGTGCGGCAGCCCCCCCCTTTTTTGCGATCAGGTTGTATTCAAAAGAGGATTGTGCAGGATTTCATGATTGAAAAATCATGATAGAAACAGAGCCTCTTATGAAACAAATCCATCAGTTTTTTTTGAATCAGCGTAGCGCTTTATTCGCTTTTGAAGATTCCTTTGACGTCCTCAACGGCGTTCTTGGTACCTTCCTTCACCTTTGTGCCGAATTCAGATGCGCCATCTTTAACGTCGCTGAAAACCTGCTTTGTGCCGTCGGCGACTGACGAGGCGGCGTCGGAGATCGTTTTTCCTGTCTCTTTTGCGGCTTCCTTTACGTCTTTGACGGTCTCCTGTGCTGCGCTCTTCACGTCTTTTCCTGCTTCCTGGACAGCGCTTTTTGCGCTTTCACCGGACTT
>CAMKPI010000093.1 GCA_946414625.1 uncultured Spirochaetaceae bacterium
GAGATTCTGAAGGAGTCTAAAGACACCATTCTGCTATACAACAAGGAGCTGGATCGTAAGGCTGACGCACTTTACAAGGCGCGTCAGGATTTGGATTCTTCTGCAGAGAAGCTCTTGTCGGCGATAGGTGACCGTGCTCAGGACGAAGCCGTCCTTGCGGCAGAGATAAGATCCCTCACGAAAACAAAGGAGGAGCTCTCCCGTACCATATCCGGCATTAACGCGGAGATAGAGGAGAAGAGGCTGTTTTCGGATCAGTTGGACGGAATGAACCGGGCAGAAAATATTCGCCTAAATCGTCTGAAAGAGAGCGTTAAGCAGTATCAGAACACGATAAGCCTTTTTGAAAACCAGGCAAGCAAGGCTCGCGAGGTGGTGCTTGATTCCAAGACGGAGCCCGCGGCTGAGGCGATGTTCGAGATTCCATCTTCAAAGGAGAGCCCGGCTTTGGATGTGGATAGGGTGCCTGAATCCGGGAAACTTTCCGCCGTGGAGTCTACTGGCTCGGCGGGAGATGCCGTATTATCCAGCCTCACGGAAGAGACGCCTCAGCAGGAGGACAGGTTCGGGATCCGCGGCAATAACGGGGAGAATACTATAATCATTGGGGATTCAAAGAACTCAAGGCTTGAGTATTACGGCCAGGAGGAGGAGATTGTCTTCTGACGGAAACGCGTTTGTTGGACAGAAACGCACCTGTTCGATAGAAACGCGTTTGTTCGTGGAATGAGAAGGGAAATCTGATTCGATTCTGACAAAAAGAGAGGGGTGTGGTTGAATTTGTGCAATTCAACCACACCCCTTTTCGGCAAATGTATCTGCCAAAAGCTAAACTACTTTTCGAAATATCTCTTCAGTAGTCCTGCCAATGCTTTTCCGTGCCGGGCTTCGTCGCGAGCCATCTCATGAACGGTGTCATGGATCGCGTCAAGATTGTACTTTTTCGCGAGAGAGGCAAGCTCGGTCTTTCCGGAAGTGGCTCCGTTCTCCGCATCGACCCTCATCTTCAGGTTCTTTTCGGTGCTGTCCGTGACGACCTCGCCAAGAAGCTCGGCAAACTTCGCTGCATGATCTGCTTCTTCCAACGCTGCCTTCTCCCAGTAAAGGCCTATTTCCGGATAGCCTTCCCTATGAGCCACGCGAGCCATCGCAAGGTACATTCCGACCTCTGAACATTCACCGGCAAAGTTTGATCTGAGCCCCGAGATAATCTTCTCCTGAACGTCTTCGGGGACATCCGATGAGAACTTCTTTCCGACACCGACAACATGTTCCGCCGCCCAGGACAAGCCTTCCTGCTTCTTCCATTCTCCCTTGAAATGGCAGAGCGGACACTCTGCCGGAGAGGCTGGACCTTCATGAACATAACCGCAAATAGGACATACCCATCTCATAATAATTCCTCCATATGATTCATTTCAAAAGGCGGAAAAGTAAGCTGGATTACCTGCCGGAATTGCGACACGGAAGAGAATGCCTCAAAGGGCATTTCCAGTGGCTGATTTCGGCGGTCAGATTCCGGAGCTTAGTATTATCCACCCTAGTTTGTGGTTTTATTCAAATTACATCAGAAAAGTTAAAAAAGCAAGGAATATTTTAACTTAAGCGGCTTTTGGGTTATTGCATAAAAATTGAACAAGTTATAAGGTTAAGTAGATGTTCAACTACATGTACATGCACCGTCTTCGGATGGTAATCTGTTTCGACCACCCTTCCCCGCGAAGCCTGCTATAGGCAGGCGTTTCAATATGCCGGTGCGGATTTGTCCCTGTGCATGGGAATCGGTGCGCCGGTGCTTCTCTTGCTGGAGATAAAGCCGGTCGTGTGGGCTCTTCTGTTGTGCGGGAGAGGCCATGCGCGTCGCGCTGTCCTCCGGCGGATATGGTGAACAGGCGAACAGTGCGTGACAAGGCTTCAGATAGTCTGTCGGCTGGTTCGGACTCGTGTATAATTCAAATATTTTTCAAGGAAGGTGACGACATGCTTTTTGCATTTATTCTATATTTTGCGCTGATGATCGGTATCGGCGTTTATTTTATGCTCCACGAGACTGGAAGCGGCGAGAAAGGATACTTCCTGGGCGGGAGACAGATGGGGCCTTGGGTCACGGCTTTATCAGCCCAGGCTTCCGACATGAGCGCTTGGCTTTTGATGGGTCTTCCGGGCTCCGTCATGGCATTCGGATTCGGTCAGGCTTGGATCGGAATTGGTCTCACAATAGGAACTATTCTGAACTGGTTGCTTGTTGCAAAGAGGCTTCGCAAGTTCTCGAGTGTGGCAAATGATTCAATAACGATTCCCCAGTATCTGTCAAACAGGTTCTTTTCGCGGAGCCACGCGCTTTCGATTATCTGCGCTGTTGTGTTCCTTGTTAGCTTTACAATATATGTTGCGTCCAGTTTTGTTGCCGGAGCTAGCGTGTTTACCACTCTTGTACCGACTCTTTCGACAGAGAAGGCAATGCTGATATTTTCGGTAATTTTGATATTGTATACGTTTATGGGGGGATTTTCAGCCGTCTCGTGGACGGATTTCTTCCAAGGCAGCCTTATGCTTGTGGCAATACTTGCGGTGCCTATAGTTGCGGTATTGACAGAGAAGATTGATTGGCTCGCACTTAACAATGTATATGAATATAAAGGTTCCGTTTATCAGTTCGTTCCGTCTTTCTTCAATGCAAGTGCAAAGGACATCGTATCCGGCCTTGGCTGGGGTCTAGGTTATTTCGGTATGCCTCACATCATCGTTCGGTTCATGTCGATAAGGCATCCGAGCGACATCAAAAAGGCGTCCGTGGTGGCGATAATCTGGGTGGTGATAGCCCTTGCCGCCACTATTGTCATAGCGGTCATCGGACGCGCTATTCTGGGCTACGAGCTTTTGCAAAACGGTCAGCAGAAGATGGTTTTCGTGGCGCTTGCCAAGAGATATTTCAGCCCGTTCGTATGCGGCATCCTGCTCTCGGCGATAATCGCGGCTTCGATGAGCACTGCTGACAGCCAGCTTCTTGTGGCGTCTTCTGCTTTCACAAGCGACATTTACAGACCGATCATTAAAAAGAACGCAAGTGACAAGGAAATTCTTTGGGTCGGCAGGCTGGTGGTACTTGCAATAGCGGTTGTAGCGTATTTCATCGCGTCCAGCAAAGGACAGGGAGCCCAGGCCATCATGAATCTTGTCGAGAACGCCTGGGGCATTTTCGGCGCGTCTTTCGGTCCCGTGATTCTTCTGTCTCTCTATTGGAAGCGCTTTACGTATCGTGGTGCGGTCATGGGCATCATCACCGGTGCTGTGGTTGATATTCTTTGGCTCGTATTCATGAAAAGCACTGGAATATATGAAATAATACCGGGTTTCTTTTGCTCTCTGCTGGCGTCTCTGGTAGCTTCTCTGTGCGACAAGGAGCCGTCAGCCGAGGTGAAGGCGCTTTTCGACAAGGCCTCCGACGAGGATTACGACGAGTGACGCCGGGTGCGGTACCTGCGGAACAAGGAGGATCGGCCGATGTCGGAAGATTTTGACAAGACTGCAGAAGGCGTGACGGATGAGCATGCTTTCAATATGGGGCTTATGGAGGGCTCCGAGCTCTTTAAAAATGGAGACGTTGCCGCGGAGGATTCTGCATACGTGGCTTTCGGAGATGAATCCGTCTCGAACGGGGAGAAGACAGCAGGAGACGCCTTGTCCGTAAACGAGGATAAGCTTCGGGACGAGTCGGTCACGGACTGTGCTCAGCGTGAAGAGAGAAGCAGACGCACCGGCACTGGAGCCGGATCCGACGAGGGCAGAATTTTCACAGTGCCGAACATGTTAAGTCTTGTGAGGCTTGTGATAGCTCCGTTTATTTTCTATGCTTACGTGGTTCTGAAGAAATATAATCTTGCAGCGATTCTTGTTGTCGCGTCCGGTCTCACAGACGCTGCCGATGGGTTTATCGCTCGGAATTTCGGTCAAACCAGTAATCTGGGCAAGGTTTTGGATCCCATTGCCGACAAGGTGACGCAGTTTGTGATGTTTTTCTGCCTTATCACCAGATATCGTCTGATGCGAATTCTTACCGTCGTGCTGGTTGTCAAAGAGGTCGTTCAGGCTCTTGTGGTCTGGCTTGCTTACAAAAAAGAGCGTGTTGTCCACAGCAGCAAGTGGTTCGGAAAACTGAATACGATCTTTCTGTACTCGGTCTGTGTGCTTTTGATGGTGCTGCCTGACATTGATCCAAACGTGGCGGATGTCATGATGTATGCCTCTCTTGTGATGCTTGCGGTGGCTTTTTTTGGCTACCTGTTCCAATCCATGAAACTTATCATGAAAAAGTGATTATTTTATGATAACAAGGATATTTTGTTTAGGTCAGGGCTCGAGAACGAGCCCTTTTTCCGATGAATCGACGGTCGATTTTGTGAAATCCTTGGCGTAATCAGCTTGCTGTATGTATATGTTTAATTAAGAGAAAAACCAAAATTTTTTTATTTCTACTGTACACGGGTTTATTTAGAGGATATACTATTCCAAGAAATGGTTGTTTAGTGGGTGAACTGTGTCCACACGCTGTTTGGTTCGCCGTGCGGTTTCTTTGCAATAGTTGAAAGTAAGACGCGAATGGGGAGCCTTGTCAGCCGTAAGGCTGGTATATCACAGAATAAGGAGACTGGCTGTGAGAAAAACAAGCAAAAGACTATATTCCAGTATAGTCGTTTCTTTATTGACCGCGCTTGCTTTGTGCCTTGTTGTTTCCTGCGGCGGACCCGTCCATGGCGACGGAGGGGCTGCTGTCAAAGGGAGCATTGATGTGTACTCGGTTGGCGGGGCAAAGGCTTTGAACGATTGGACCCATGTCTATACACACCAGGTTTCATCGATGGATGTCGCGGATTCCGATTTCAGGGCTATCGAGGCTCTGTTTGCGGAGGGCGGGCAGTTCGCCGGTCAGACAATCAAGGGCCTGAAATTCAATAATATTCGCACGATAGAGGGCATTTATACCCACGAAGAGTCCTCTTTGACGGATCTTGTTTTTGACGAAAAACTCGAGAGGATAGGGGAGAATGTTTTCCATACCTCGTATCATTTAAAAAGAGTTGTCTTCAATAATCCGGATGGCGTGTCGGTTGTCTCTGAACAGGAAATATCTTCTTTCCCACTTGCGGGTCAGTATTTAGATCCTGCCGGATGCGCGTTCAGCGTACCCTTCTCTTCGAAAGACAAATATAAGAATGATCTGTCGGTTTTTATCGGCGACATCGGGTACCTTGAGCTCTTTGTAAGCATTAAATTCGACACGGTGACAGCCAATGGATCCGATCCTGCTTTTGGCACTCCGAGTCTGAACGGTGAAGAACTTTCTAATGTACCCGTTGGGCGTACAAGCCCGACAGCCGCCGGCTACATCCCGACAATGGATGGATGGGTGTTCGAAGGATATTTTACCTCTGCGGAAAACAACGATGCAATGATTTTCACGACCGCGGGCGACATGGTGCCGTCTGTTGACGGATACTCAAATGCAAAAGCGTCTTGGGTAAAAGAGGACGAGTCAACCACGGTATACGGTCACTGGTCAAAGGAAAAGTATAGTGTGGAATTCTCATCCAACAACGGTAATCTTGGAACCATCGATGCTGAGGTTGTTCCAAATGTCGAGTTTGGTGCGGAACTTACAATAGGAGAGGATGATAGCGGAAATTCAACTATTTCCCTGACAAATGCGGACGGCGAAGAGATCGTTGTCACAGCCACTCCTAAAGAGGCAACAACCAAGACGACATTTGTGTTTGATTCATGGCGTCTGAACGGCGAAGAGATCTCCACGGGAGCAAAGATTGGCGGTGCGGACGAGATTACCGCTCAGTTTACCAGCTACACGAATCCCGGCTTCGGTCCCGTACTCAAGGAAGATACCATAGTTGACATCGACGCAGGAAACAAACGGGTATACCTTGCATACAGCTTCATATACCATGCAAGGGTAACTGACATATCCGGCATCTCGCCATATGGCGATTATACCTCTGTTGAGGGCATATACACGGATCCTGTCGGAGGTGTGAAAGTGATTGAGGCTGACGGAACGTTTGTTCCTGGTATAGACGGCTATACCGACGAGACCGGCTGGGCATGCACATCCAGCAAAGTCACACTCTATGTGCATTGGAACTAAGGGGGGAGCGGAATGAAAAAGATAAGGAATATTCTTATTGCGGCAACTCTCTGCCTTGCGGTTTTCGTCCTCTCGTCGTGTTCCGATGACGTTTCGCATGCAGTTGAGAGCAGGATTTCCGCATCCCAGACTCAGGCTAATGCGGAATATGCCAGTGTGAGTTTTGTTGCAGACAGATCGAGCGATTCCAAAGCTCTTTCTTCTGCCATATCTGAAGGACTATCCGATTTTAACGGTGGTG
>CAMKPI010000094.1 GCA_946414625.1 uncultured Spirochaetaceae bacterium
GTATGGGGGAGTATGAGAGTCTCGTTTCGCCCGCCCTCTTTGCAACATTATTGCCAACACTATAACCGGTCTGCCAATCATGTATGAGAGCCTCGTTTCGCTCGCCCTCTTTGCAACAGCCTTTTTCTATGGTAAAATCACGATGTTATGAAAAGAATCGCCGTTCTAACCGCGTTGCTTTTGGTTCTCTCGGGTCTTGCTTTTGCCGGGCAGTACAATATTGTGCCGCTGGACAATGAGGCTTACCGGATCATCGAATATGCCGAGATCCAGGGGATAATCCCGATGCAGAGCAAGGCAAAGCCGTACGACTACCTCACAGTAATTGAACTTCTGGAACGTATTTCTGCTTCGTCGCTCTACGAAAATTCATCCGGGGATAGCGGACTGTACCGCATATCCTATGTCATGGCTGAGCTGGATCGCCTATACGGCAAGAATAACATAAAAAGCAAGAAGGACGTCTGGTACAACGGACTGTACCGCACTGTAAACGAAGAGAACGGCAACGCCTTCGCAGTGGGCGTGAAAGGAGTCATGAAGGAGACGGGGGGGCTGGACAACGACAAGAACAAGATAATCGACTCCCGCAACACCGGCACGCTCTATTTTTCCGGAGACCTGTTTGACACATTCTCCTTTAACATGAACGCGTCGCTGAAACTCGATGCTCTGAACCCACGGGCATATCTCACGGAAGAATTCCTGTATGATGCCGACGGGGACTATTTCCTCGGAGCAGGTAGCGATGAAACATACGTGAACAACTTTACAAACGAGCTGGACGGCGTTCATCTCGGTTTTAAGGCTCAGCCGGAAATGGCGGCGTCTCTTTTCAAAAGGCACATGACAATCCGCTTCGGCTCGTATAAGCGGGACTGGGGCCCGGGCCTTGGAAACATTGTCCTCTCGGAGAGTGCAGAGGATTTTAATGCGTTGGAGCTGTACATTCGGCCGGTGAAGTGGTTCTCGTTCTCGTCTCTTACGGGATCGCTCTCCAGGTCTTATGTCAAGACGATATACGGCATCCGACGCGCCGGATATGAGTCGGAAAGCGAACCGGAGGTCACAACACCTACCAGCAAGGATATCTCGTACGACACCATGTTCAGCATGCAGCGTCTGGAGTTTAACATCAAGGATCGTTTCCAGATAGGGCTGTTCGAGTCTGTCGTATGGAAAAAACGCCTTGAGCTGGCATATCTCAACCCGTTTTCGATCTACTGGTTCGCCCAGTCGATGACAGGGGACATAGACAGCCTCATAGGAGGCATGGACTTCACACTGACAATTCCTAAATTCGGCCAGGCATACCTTGTTGTGTCCGTTGATGAGTATACGAGCGATCTTGCGCATCTTATAAGTGCGGCCCGGAACATAATGGCCTTCCAGGCTGGAATCCGGATGCCGGGAGTCCTGCTCGGCAATTTCACGACTTTCACCCTTCAGGGCACATACATACCGCCTTTCTACGGCACCCACCACTACCAGGAGGACAAGGACGGCACATGGTACGCGACAAGCTTCGTGAACAAAGGCTTTAATCTTTTCTATCCGCTGAATCCGGACTCGCTGGAGATTCTTTTCGATTGCGACGTTTCGCTGAAAAAGGGATGGGGGCTTCATCTCACGGCCCGGGATCAGATGAGAAGCTCCCAGTATTCCATAGGGGATAACGGCACGGACATCCTTACTGTTCTGAATTACTCAAAAGACGAGGAATATGCGCGGAAAAAGTTCTTTAAGAATATTTGGAACAATATTTTTGACATCAAACTTGTCGTGTCAAAAAAATTCGACTTCTTTCCAATGAAGGTCTCCGTAGGACTGGAGGCGATATTCGACTGGAGCCGGGATTACCAGAAGGCCTTGTCTTACGATCCAGTGCGGCTGAGGTACAACAGCGGGCTTTATAACACCGGTCACCTGACTTCGGTTGACGGGTCGACTTGGAGGTCAGCGGACATCCGCTTCCTCGGCAGCGTACTTTTTTCGTTGTATTATTGACAGAACGGATATATGATGGTTCAAGATGAAGCCTGTAGAAGAAGCGATTAGAGAATCGGAACGATTCGAACGCCTCCAGTTCAGCCTCCGACTCGTGATGGATACGGCAGCTATTTCGGGAGCCTGGTTTTTCTCGTACTATGTCCGTTTCATTCTTCTTCACGGCGGCAACACGGATTCGTACCTGTTCTATATAACTCTGTTTGTAGTTGCTATTCTCACGGGTTTTTTCTTCAATTACGCAAACAGCCTGTATGAGGCTTCCGTGACAAGGCGGTGGAGGGACGAGATCTCGGGACTCTTTAAGACAGCGGTTGAGACATTCCTCACCTTCACGGTGATATATTACTTTGTTTTTGTCGAGAAAATCTCACGTCTCCATCTTCTGTTTTTCTTTGTGTTCCTTTTCATTCTTCTTGTTGCAGGAAGGTATATAGTCAACAAGATGCTTGCCAGGGAGATAAAGAAGGGCAGCTTCAAGCAGAAAGTGCTACTCGTGGGTTATGGGCCGCGGCTGGAGGAATATGCCCGTTCTGCCGAAAAAAACGGCAGCCAGGCTCGTCTTATGGTCTCGGGGTGCTTCAACACGATGGGACATGGAATCGGATCCATCCGCGAGGTGGAGTCCCAGACCCTCCGTAATGCAGTGGATAAGCTTGGCGCACACATCGTCATCATCTCGTATCCGCATGAGGACAAAGAAGAGGAATACAGGATGATCGAGGAGGGGATGGAGCTGTTCGAACCCAAGGTATATACTCTGCCAGGTATCCCGAAGTCTTATGCCGGCACTGTGATAGACAGCTTCCACAACATTCCCACCTTGCAGTTGAACAGCGCTGTGCCGACATTCGGAAACCGTTTCCTGAAGCGTGCTTTCGACCTTGTCTCGTGTACTCTGGGTGTCGTCGCCCTCTCTCCGCTTTTCATCATTATTGCGGCTTTGGTCAAGTTCACATCAAAAGGGCCCGTCTTTTTCAAACAGAAGCGCGTCACACGGGACGGCGAAGTTTTCAACATGTATAAATTTCGCTCGATGCGCATCGACATGCCTGAGACGGGCGGAGCCCATTTCACAGAAGAAAAGGATCCGAGGGTCACTCCGATTGGACGCATCCTGCGGAAGACCAGCCTCGACGAGATACCTCAGTTTTTCAATGTCATTTCAGGCAAGATGAGTCTCATCGGTCCTCGTCCGGAGCGCCCGGAGCTGGAGAAGAAATTCGAGAAGGAGATCCCCGGCTATCACATGAGGCATCGTATGAAAGCGGGTATCACCGGTTGGGCGCAAGTGAACGGGCTCAGGGGAAACACTTCGCTGAAAGACAGGATTGATTTCGACTTGTACTACATCAGGAACTGGTCATTCGGCTTTGACATGAAAATAATTATCTATACTTTTGTTAAGGGCTTTATAAACAAGAATGCCTACTGACGGATTTCCGGCTCTGTTTTTGTTTTTTTCTTGAACGTTTTCTGTTCTTGCTTTTATTTTTTTAAAACTTCATTCATACTGTAGCAGATGAAAAAAATCTTTGTATTTCTTATTTTTGCATGCATTTGCGGATCGGTATTCGCGTTCGATTCCTTTGAATCGCTAGCGGGCGCGTACCCAGAGAGGTATCTGTCTCTCCTCAATGAGGGAACGTACGCCGAGGCTCGTACAAACTACGGAGAGGATGTATATCTTCTTGCTCCTCCTGACTCCCTCGGATACGACTTGTCTCTTGAAGCCTCAAAGGCCGAGCATTCGTTCACGGTAGGGGTTGCCCAGTTCGTGGAGTATCCAGAGGAAGTAAAGTCTCTTTCGGATTCGGAAAAACTTCTTTTCGTTTACAACAAAATGCTCCGGATATCCACTTTGAAAGGAATCGAGTATATCTCGTACCGTGCGGGGAACAAGCCAAAGACGCTTTTCACCGATGCCTGCATGATCGAGAGTCCAAAGAGCCGGAAGGCTCTTCCGGATGCTCGCGTGGAAGAGGTCGAGCTGTTCAAAACATATTATGCCCGACTTACGGACACGAAGTTCGGCGGGAATGTATATATCGCCGACTATAGCGCGCTGAAAGACGAGGTCTGCATCGAGATTACAAACAACGATACAATCAAGTTTAAAGGAATCAAGTGCGTGGAAGCGGGGGATCTTCACATGTTCGTGGATGTGAAGTTCTACGACGAAGGAGTGCTTGTATATGCTTTTGCGGTGGTATACGACGCCGATCCTGATGTGAAGGTTCTGTTCATCGATGTGTCGCTGGACGGTGCTTTTATAACCAGAATCAAGGCCCTGAAGGACTGGTTTGTCTCCGGCATGAAGGACTGAGAGGTGCGCCTGAATGGTTACGGTTTTGATAATTTTTGCCATATTTCTTCTTTTGAATGTGGTCTTCGGTCTTGTAATCGCCTTAAAGACAACCCATCCAAAAACGCTGTCGATAGAGGAGGAGTCGGGAGAGCAGCTCTCGTCCGGTTTCGATGCCGCCGCGTTCTGTAAAAATAATCCGCATGAAGATTTCACCCTTTTTTCAAAGGACGGTTATAAGATTCACTATTCAGTTTTTCCTTGCTCGATGGAAGATGGCACACGCTCCAGGAGGACCGTCGTGCTCGCCCATGGATATAACGGGAACAGAATGAGCCTTATGTCATATGCAAAGATGTTCATAGACAAAGGGTTCAACTGCGTGGTGTTCGATCAGCGGAACCATGGATTCAATGAGAAGTCTTTCACATCCCTCGGCTTCTACGAGGAGAGCGACCTGCGTGCTGTTCTGGAAGATGCGAAAGGACATGTCGACATGTCAGAAGGTGTAGGGCTATTCGGTATTTCGATGGGAGCCGCCACGTGCCTCTTGGCTATGAACAAGATTCCGGATCTTCGATTTGTCATTGAGGATTCAGGCTATTCGTCATTTAGGGAGCAAGTGAAGGACACCGCAGGACACGTCCCGGTATCGATCCTGTTTCTTTCAATGTCTTTTGCATCCATATTTTTACGGCTGTTCTATGGAATTAGGATGGGAGATGTGGATCCTGCTGCATGTGTGAAAAACGCAAGTCCGGCTCTTCCGATACTTTTCATTCACAGCAGATCCGACAGGAAGGTTCTTTTCAGACATCATGAAATCCTTTTCCCGCTTAAAAAAGGAGCAAAGACCGACTTCACTGCGGAAGGCGTGAATCATATTGAGTTGATTTTTAAACGGACTGAAGAATACAAGGGGATTGTTTCTGCTTTTCTGGACAGTGTTTTTGCCTCAAATGCGGGTGCGCATGAAGGAGCACTGTAAGAAAAAACAAAGAATTGTAAAAAAACACTATGCAAAAGAAAGAGTTTTTGGTAGTATAGAAGTCGTTAATGCGCTAGTAACTCAACGGGAGAGTGCTTGCTTCACACGCAAGAAGTAGTAAGTTCAACCCTTACCTGGCGCATTTTTTTTATATCCTTTTGCCATGGTTCGCAATTCCGTCTTTGGATATTCCGTTATCGGATATTCCACATGCGCGGGGTTCATCCAGATCTGGTCAAGGCATTATATGAAGATACTTATTCTGTCAAATCTGGCGTCATATACATACAACTTCAGGAAAGAACTTATTCGCGCTCTGCGGGACGCGAGCGTGGATGTGGTTGTTGCTCAACATGTGGACAATGCTGAAAAATCCAAGCTCCTCGGATGCAGGGTCATAGAAGTACCATTCAACGGGAAGGGCAAGGTCCTGAAAGAAGAAATAAGGCTTTTGAAGATATACAGGACGATCCTCGAGGAGGAGCGTCCTGATGCCGTGCTTTCCTTCACGATAAAGATGAATCTTTATGGTGGAATTGAGTGCAGACTGAAAAAAATTCCTTTTTTCCCCATGGTGACAGGACTCGGGGAAGCCGCTAGGAAAAGTCGCCTCCAGCCTGTTCTGCTTTCGATGTACCGTTATGTCATGCCGTGGGCTTCCTGTGTTTTTTTCCAGAATGAGGACGACAGGGCTTTCTTTGAAAAACATCGCATTAAGTATAGGAGGCATGTGGTGGTCCCCGGCTCTGGGGTGAATCTTTCAGAATTTGGCTATTCGGACTATCCAAAGGAAAATCCGCTCTCTTTTGCCTTCATCGGCAGGGTAACAAAGGCAAAAGGAATAGACGAATATCTCATAGCGGCTGAAAAACTGAGGTCCCGTGGTTATATGTTCTATGTGGCGGGTCACCTGGATGACGAGTACAGGGATAGAATCAAGGCCTTGAATAAAGAGAAGGTTGTGAAATACGAGGGAGAGCTGTCCGATGTGAGGTACCTTCTCCGCAAGATAAACTGTCTTGTTCTTCCGACATGGCAT
>CAMKPI010000095.1 GCA_946414625.1 uncultured Spirochaetaceae bacterium
ATTGCAGCCTTCGACACAAACACCATAAGACGAGCCCACAGGTTGCGGTGCCAGAGGCTCTCTGCGTCCGGATTGCAGCCTTCGACGCAAACACCATAAGACGAGCCCACAGGTTGCGGTGCCAGAGGCTCTCCGCGTCCGGATTGCAGCCTTCGACGCAAACACCATGAGACGAACCCACAAAAAGGGGTGCCAGAGGCACCCCTGAAACAGAAATACATCGTCCGTTAAGCCGCCACTTAAATGATAGGCTCACGTCCGATCTCAAAGCTGAAAGCCCTGAGGACTCAGCTGTTCTTCCTCTTCGTGTCGGCCGCATCCAGCTCGAGAAGCTTGGACACCGGATCCTTGACCTGTGCCATGAAGATCATCGCGGCGATGATATATGGCTTGTAGGACGCCTGCTTGTAAAGCGGATCAAGATAGCGGTCAAATACCGAGTTGTCAACCTCTCCTTCCTTGCAGGAAAGACCGGTGATGTCGGCCGGAAGGCAGTGCAGATAAAGAGCCTTGCCGTCCTTCGTGAGCTTCATCATCTCCTCGGTACACGCCCAGTCCTTGTGCTCAGCGTTCTGCTCGAGAAGCTTCTTCTCCAAGGCGTCAATGCCTGCCTTATCGCCCTTCTGGTAAAGACGTGTGCGCTCTTCCATCGCCTTAAACGGAGCCCAGCTCTTCGGATACACAATATCAGCATCCTTGAAAGCTTCTTTCATGTCGTGGGTGATCTTGAAGTGCGCGCCGGACTTCCTGCAGTTTTCTTCGGCGATCTTCACAACGTCTTCCATCACCTCGTAGCCTTCCGGATACGCAAGGGTGACATCCATTCCAAAACGGGTGAATAGCCCGATGACCCCCTGCGGCACGGACAGCGGCTTGCCGTACGACGGAGAATAGGCCCATGTCATGGCAACCTTCTTGCCCTTCAGGTTCTCCTTGCCGCCGAACTGATGTATCACATGGAGCATATCAGCCATGCACTGCGTTGGGTGATCCACATCGCACTGAAGGTTCACAAGTGTGGGTCTCTGCTCCAAAATGCCGTGCCTGTAGCCGTATTCACACGCGTCGATGAAGGTCTTCTGGTACTTGTGGCCCTCGCCGATGAACATGTCGTCGCGGATGCCTATCACGTCTGCCATGAAGGAGACCATGTTAGCCGTCTCTCGGACCGTCTCGCCGTGGGCGATCTGGCTCACCTTCTCGTCAAGAACCTGCTCCTCAAGACCCAGGAGGTTGCACGCCGAAGCGAAGCTGAAACGGGTGCGGGTGGAGTTGTCGCGGAAAATCGAGATTCCGAGTCCGCTGTCGAAGATGCGGGTGCTCTTGTTCCTCTCGCGGAGGTCGCGCAAGGCGTCGGCAACGGTGAAAATCGCGTCGAGCTCCTCGTCCGTCTTGTCCCATGTCCAATAGAAGTCGTTCTTGTACATGTTGTTGATATGCAAGGTCTCAAGATGCCTTGCAAGTTTTGTAGTCTTGCTCATTTTTACTCCTAAATTGTTTCCAAAGTATCAAATCAAACGTTGCGAGCCGGATTGTCGCAACGGACTGGATTTATCCGCGCATCTCATGAAGGACTCGCAAAACGCCGCCGTGTTGGCGGAAACCGCCAAACATGGCGCGCGAAGGGCGCAAAGCCGCGCCCATCATAGAAAGAGCCAAGTCGAGTCGGGCGCTCAGGGCGCGAAGCCGCGCAAAACGCTGTCGTCTTCGCGAAAGCCACCAAACCTGGCGCGCGAAGGGCGCAAAAAGCTGCCGCATTCACGGAAACCGCCTAGAACGAGTCAGGCGCGAAGGGCGCAAAGCCGCGAGCAAGGACCTTCTATGCGCGCAGCCCGTTCGAGCGGCAAGATCCACCGTACACGCGCCGACACTTACTTGATGTCGTTTCCGGTCAGCTCCTGACGGAAGCTTGTCGCGCTCTCCTTCTTGTCTCCCGGCTTGTAGAGCTCAGGCACAGCGGCATAAAGCGCGGCGCAGACCACAAGGTCGTGCTTCCAGGTGATCTCGTTCGGAGCGTGAGCCTGGCTCTCCGCTCCGGGACCGAAACCAACGCAAGGAATACCGTAGCGGCCCTGGATGGAAACGCCGTTGGTGCTGAAAGTCCACTTGTCGCAAAGCGGGCGAATCTTGCCGTTCTCGTCGATCCTCTTCTCTTTTGCCTTGTCGTCAGCCCAGATCCTCTCGTTACCCCAAAGACCATGGTAGGCGTCGATGAGAGCCTTCACGTGCGGAGCGCTTTCTTTGTTGATCCATGTCGGGAAGAAACACTCTGTCTCGTACACATGTCCAGTCCATGCCGGGCGGTCGTACATGTACATCGAAACCTTCACGTCCTTAGCGTACTTCTTGCATGCGGGCAGATCTTCAATTTCCTTCAGACAGCTCTGGTATGTCTCACCGGCGGTCATTCTGCGGTCAATCGAAATAGAGCAGGAGTCGGCAACAGCACAGCGACTCGGAGATGTGTAGAAAATCTGACTTGTTGTACATGTACCTCGACCAAGGAAGCGGGCATCCTCGTAGTGCTCCGGGTTCCATTTCGGGTCGAGCATCTTCTCAAGACCAGGAATCTCAGGATTGTCCTTGGAGTTCTCGTTCAGGTCGCGCACGTTGAGAAGGATCTCAGCCATCTTGTGGATCGCGTTGTCGCCACGCTCCGGAGCCGAACCATGGCACGACACGCCGCGAACATCAACACGGATCTCCATCCTTCCGCGGTGCCCACGGTAGATTCCGCCGTCCGTTGGCTCGGTGGAGATCACGAACTCGATCTTGCTGCGCGCATCCTCGGGCCCGTCAAAATACTCGTTCACGATGCTCTGCCAGCACATTCCGTCGCAGTCCTCTTCCTGAACGCTGCCGACAACCATGATCTTGTAGCCCTCGGGAATGAGGCCCATGTCCTTCATGATCTTTGCGCCATATGTCGCAGATGCCATTCCGCCTTCCTGGTCGCTTCCTCCGCGACCGTAGATCTCGGTCTCGTTCTCCCAGCCCTTATACGGATCGTCTGTCCAGTTGTTGATGTTTCCAATTCCAACAGTGTCGATATGGGAGTCGATAGCTATGATTTTGCTGCCGGTGCCCATCCATCCGATCACGTTTCCAAGCTTGTCAATCTCAACCTTGTCGTATCCGAGACGCTCCATCTCTTCCTTGATTCTGTAGACAACGCCCTTCTCCTCGCAACTCTCGCTGGGAATCGCGATCATGTCCCGCAGAAACTTCGTCATTGCCGGACCGTAGCCCTCAGCAGCCTTTTTTATAGAATCAAAATCCATATCTTACCTCCTGGATTTTCTATTTACATTACCGAAACACATGCTCCCTGCAGCCGGGCGCAGCGAGGCGCCGCACTTCATAGCAGAGATTGCTTCTCTGTCTCAAGAAGAAGCACATCCCGCAGGGCGGAAAACGCACCCGCAATGCTTTTTGACATACGATTCACGACGCAAAAAAGCATAGCGGAGGCATCACCGACCTGTTTCACCCGAATTTTAGCACGCGTTTTTCTCGTTGTAAACAAAAACTGTTGCAATTTGTTGCAAAATTCTTCATTGAAGAGGGTAATAATTTTGTAATTTTCGCCGATATACGTTAATATTAGGTCAGCACGTGTCATATCGGACAAAAAGCCGCAGATAACACACAAAAACTCGGGTGTTGATTGTGTGCGGCAGGCAAATGCCACGGGCAAAATACCGTAAATGGCAAAAAAACACGAGCAACAGACATAGCCCGCAGGCGAGGCAACACTGGGAGGGATCTGAAATGAAATACCAAAGCACAAGGAGCGCGGAAAGCGTTTCCGCAAGAGAGGCTGTGCTCGCTGGCATAGCCCGCGACGGAGGGCTTTATGTGGATCCGGAACTTGGCAGCAAAAAAATCGACCTGAAAGAAATCCTTTCCATTTCCACGATAGACATGGCAAAGAAAATCCTCTCCGTCCTGCTCCCGGATTTCGAGAACATGGACGCACTTGTGGAGAAAGCCTATCGCGGGCGCTTTGAGACAGACGACCTCACCCCGCTGGTAAAGATGGGAGACGAATACATCCTGGAGCTGTTCCGCGGACCTACGTCGGCATTCAAGGACGTGGCTCTGTCGATGCTGCCGCAGCTGGAGACCGGGGCGCGGACTCAGCTCGGGATTGAAGACAGAATATTGATTCTGACGGCAACCTCCGGAGACACGGGAAAAGCAGCCCTCGAAGGCTTCCACGACGTTCCCGGCATCGACATCATGGTGTTCTACCCTCACGAAGGTGTCTCTGATGTACAGAAAGCGCAGATGGCGACCCAGGAAGGATCCAACGTCCGGGTATGCGCTGTAAGAGGAAACTTCGACGATTGCCAGCGCGGCGTGAAAAACGCCTTTGCGCATCTCACCGAGCCCCTGCGAAAGCGCGGAATCATCCTATCATCTGCAAACTCGATAAACATAGGTCGACTTGCCCCGCAGGTTGTCTACTATTTCGCGGCATACAGAGATCTGGTGAACGAGGGCAGAATCAAACCGGGCGACCCCGTGAACTACGTCGTCCCCACTGGAAACTTCGGGGACATACTCGCCGGGTTCTACGCAAAACTCCTCGGGCTTCCCGTCGGACGCCTCGTATGCGCAAGCAATGTGAACAACGTCCTCACAGACTTTATCTGCACCGGAGTATATGACAAGAGGCGTCCGTTCTACAAAACAGAGAGCCCTTCCATGGACATCCTTGTCTCAAGCAACCTGGAGCGTCTCCTGTTTATCGCATCCGGCCGCAAAACGGAGAAAGTTCGCCGATGGATGGAGGACTTGAACACCTCGGGACGATTCGAGGTTGATCCCGACACCCTTGCATACATCCAAAAGACTTTTTCTTCCTGGTACTGCACAAAGGAAGAGACCGAGGCGGAAATCGGGCGCTGCTGGAACAATTTCCATTACCTTGTAGATCCGCACACTGCGGTTGCGACCTCTGTTGCGGAAAAATTCAAGGAAGGAATTGCAGCGGTGAGCGAAATACTGCGAGGGGACGACCGCGACGACGTTTTCAAACCGGTGGAAGAAGACGACCTCGCGGAGAACTCGGAAAACAAAACTGAAGAAGGCATCGAAGACGCACCTGTCGTGGTACTCTCCACCGCGTCGCCATACAAGTTCCCGACGGCAATCCTGAAAGCTTTGGGCGAGAAGCCGGACGAAGACGAGTTCGAGCAGATGAACCAGATATACTCGATAACCAGCGTCCCGATTCCGAAAAACCTTGCCGAACTCAAAGGAAAACCGGAGATCCACAAGGATGTCATCGAAATCGGCGAAATTGAGGACTACATCCTGAAAAACGCCGTCGGCTGATCCCGGCTGAAAACCCAAAGGGAAACGGCGCGCCCTCTGCGGCGCCATGTTCACGCTCAATCAAAGAAGGAATATGTATGGAAATAGTATGTTTGGATCTTGAAGGCGTTCTCGTGCCCGAAATCTGGATCGAGTTCTCCCGCGTCACGGGAATACCCGAGCTGAAAAGAACAACCCGCGACGAGCCGGATTACGAACGCCTGATGAACTGGCGAATGAATATTCTAAGAGAAAGAGGATTGACCCTACGAGACATCCAGGACACAATCTCGAAGATTCACCCATTTGACGGAGCGCGGGAATTTCTGGACAGAGTGCGGGAATTAACTCAGGTTGTGATTCTCTCCGATACATTCACAGAGTTCGCCCAGCCCCTCATGCGGCAGCTATGCTGGCCGACAATTCTCTGCAACAGCCTTGTGACGGATACCGACGGCTTCCTCATCGGAATGAACCTCAGGCAGCAGGACGGAAAGCGCCGGGCGATTGACGGCTTCCGCGCAATGGGGTTCAAAACCTTTGCCGCCGGAGACAGCTACAATGACCTCACGATGATACATCGCGCAGACAGAGGCTGCCTCTTTCGCGCTCCAGAGAACATTCTCCGCGAAGAGCCGGACCTCAATCTTTGCACCACATACGACGATTTTTTCAATGAAGTCTCATCCTTTGTCAGGTGGGCCCGCTCATAAATTACACGAAGCGTTGCAGACGCGGCCCCAGGCAGGAAGCGTGAGAGCAGCAAAGGAGAAAGAACATACAGACCGGGACCAAAATCAAGCGGGAAATAGCGGAGAAAGCAAAAACTCGATGCCAAACCCCGCACAGCCCG
>CAMKPI010000096.1 GCA_946414625.1 uncultured Spirochaetaceae bacterium
TCTTGACGGTGCTGTGAAGTACGGTCTTGTAGAAAAGACGGGAGCCTGGTATTCGAGGAGCGGAGAGAAGATAGGTCAGGGCAGAGACAACGCAATCGCTTACTTGAAGGAAAACGTCGATGTCCAGAACGAGCTGGAAGCGGAGCTGCGGAATGTCATGTTCGGAAATAAAGACTCAGAAGAGGGATCCTCTGAACCTGAGAATGCAGATAGCGTTTGAATTCGCAGTGCTTGAATTTGAGCGTTTGATTTCGCAGAGCTTAGATTCGCAGCGTTTGAAATGTCCTGGAATTCTCTTATACTGTGAGTCTCTTTCAGGGGATTTTGAAAAATCCTGTTTGTAGCAGGATTTGCTTATTGCGGTATTGCGGCGCGGGGAGGCGCCTTCTTTTGGTAGATTTTCACGTTGAGGCTTTCGACGGGCCTTTGGACTTGCTCCTCTTTATGATTCAGAAGAACGACGTGAATATTTACGATATCCCCGTCAGTGAGATTACGGCGCAGTTTCTTGATTATCTGAAATACGCTGAAAGTGTTTCGTTGGGGGACCTGTCCGAGTTCTACAAGATGGCGGCAGATTTGATTTGGATAAAGAGCCAAATGCTGCTTCCGCGTCCGGTGGAGTTTCCTGATGATTATGAGGATCCTCGCGAAGGGCTTGTTCAAAGACTTTTGGAGTACGCAAAGTATAAGAAATATACAGACCTTCTTTTGCAGTATGAAAACAACGCATGGAAGCTTCCCGAGAGAAATGAGACGGACTTTGTTCCTCCATACAGCGACGCAGAGCTTGTGCCTGACGCATCTGCGGAGAATCTTTGGAAGGTTTTCTTCTCTCTGATGGGAAAGAGGGGGGTGCACGAGAAGGTTTTCAATCTCTACGAGGAGGTCACCGAGAACGAGAAGATTGCGTTGATGACCGAACTTTTGGAGCGTCGCGAGGTTGTACGCTTTACGGATCTTTTCAGTTTCCATCCTACAGGGATGCACATAATATGCTCGTTTATTGCTGTTCTTGTTGCGGTGAAGGATAAGATAATCCGTATCCGGCAGGATGCCTTGTTTGATGACTTCGAGATACGTAAGCGTACGGATGATGAATTGCTGGAAGAATCTACCGGTGCCTCGTATGAAAAGGAAGGCGAGAAATAGGGGACTACGAGGAGAAAATGCTTAGGGAAGACGCAAGGCTTATCGAGGCCGTCCTCTTTTTGGAAAATCAGATGGTTACATTGGAGCATCTTGCCAAGACAACCGGGCTTGCTGAGGTATATGTAACAACCCTTCTGGATGAGTTGAAGGCGTTCTATGATGGAAACGGCAGCGCGATAGAACTGGTAGAGGAGTCCGGCTCTTTTGCTTTCACTCCAAAGAGGGACATGGCAGTGCGTCTCAGGGATCTTTATGATAATAAGAAAATCGATAGAAGATTGTCTAAATCGGCGATCGAGACTCTTGCGATAGTAGCATATCAGCAGCCTGTGACCCGCTCGGAAATCACGAAAATCAGGGGTGTGAACTCGGATAATATCGTGAAGGTTCTCACTGAACGAGATTTTATCAAAAAGGTCGGCAGGAAGGACGTTGTGGGGCATCCCTGGCTCTACGGAACGACGCGTAAGTTCCTCTCTTTCTTCAAACTAGGATCTATTTCCGATCTTCCAAAGCTCTCCGAGATCGATGCCATCAGATTTGAGGACGCTTCTGTGGGAACGTCCGGAGAGGAGGATTCTTTCGGGGACGGCACCAGTGGATCGGAATCGGTCATCGACTCTGTTTATGGAAGCTCTTCTATGGACGGTTCAGGCTCGGCAGCAGATGGGGAGGAACAATGAATATCGAGTATCCGATAAGGCTACAAAGCTATCTAGCCAAGTGCGGGGTGGGATCCAGACGTTTCTGCGAAACTCTTATCCAGTCCGGCAGGGTCAAGGTGAATAATCGTGTTGTTACTCAGCAGGGCGTAAAGGTTGAAAAGGAAGATGTTGTTTATGTGGACGATACTCTCGCAGAGCCGGAGGAAAGAACATATTATATTCTTCTGAACAAGCCGCGCGGATATGTATGCACGAATTATGATCCGAACGAGACTTCTTATGCGCGGGACTTGATCAACATCGTTGACAGGACTGTACTTTTTAATGTAGGCAGGCTGGACAAAGATTCTCAGGGACTAATCATCTTTACAAATGACGGGGATTTTGCGAACCGTGTGATGCATCCGTCTTCCGGGATCGAGAAGGAGTATTTGGTCAAGACTGATAGACCTATCGTAAAAAAGGACATGGATGATATGTTCAGAGGTTTGGTGAAGCCTTACAGGATAAAAAGTTACATGCTGAAAAGCTCCAACGAGGTCACGGTTGTCCTGACGGAGGGAAAGAACCGGGAGATTCGTAACATGTTCGATGCAAAAGGTTATGTGGTGAAGAAATTGATGAGAATAAGGATTGGAAGCATCGTGGCGGACGGACTGGAGATAGGGAAGTGCAGGAAGCTTACCTCCGCAGAGGTTAATTCGCTTCTGAAGCAGGTGCAGTGAAAATATTTAGCGCTTTATTTGTTCTGTTGGGGGAAAAACATGGTTATTGCCATAGACGGACCTGCGGGTGTTGGGAAAAGCGAGATCGCGCGGATGATTTCTGAAGGAGTGGGGTTGTACTACCTCAATTCGGGCAATTTCTACCGTGCGGCGACGTTGAGGATGCTAAAAAACAGTCTTGACACGGATAGCCATGCAGCGAGACTGAAGTCTGTCGGCGAGGCTATTTTTGAAATTCGGGACGGAAGATTTTTTCTTGACGGATCGGACGTGGAGGACCGACTTCATACCCGAGAGATAGACCTGGCTGCTTCACGAGTATCTTCAGATCCGGATGTGAGAAGCATTATCAATCGCAGAATCCATGAAATTTCCCAGAGTCTGGACCTTGTATGCGAGGGGCGGGATATAACGACAGTGGTTTTTCCTGATGCGGACTATAAGTTCTATTTTGACGCCAAGCCGGAGATCCGTGCCCACAGGCGGTTCTTGCAGAAACCTGACGGGATGTCTGAGGATGATATTTTGAGGGAGATCAACGAACGGGACTACAATGACACACACAAGGAAGTGGGATCTCTGAAAATCGCCGGAGACGCAGTATATATTGATACTTCATACTTGACAATATCGCAAGTTTATGAGAAAGTATTGAGGTTAATCAATAAAACAGAATAGGGGCGGTTCGTCCAAGAGCGTCACCGAAATGCTCTGGGTTTGATTGACAAATAGAAAAACAAAGGGGTGATGCGGTTATTCGTCGCCGCGGTGGACGATCTGCCGGATTGTCGGGTTTTCTCCTGCCTTATCGGTAATTGTTTATTTCGGAAGATGAAAATTTCGCCCGCCGCCCGAAAGGATCAGGAGAGAAGAATGTCTGAAAATGAGAAAATCGAAGTGAAAGATGCCGGTATGCAGGCTGCGCTGCAGGAGGAGTATCTTAAATCTCTTGATGGAATCGAAGACGGTCAGCTCGTTACCGGTACTGTTGTTCAAGTCAATAACGAGTATGTGTTTGTTGATGTAGGCTACAAGTCAGAGGGTAGGTTGCCTGTTGATGAGTTTGACGAAGAGCCGGTTATCGGCGATTCCGTCGAGGTTCTGATTGTCAGCAAGGAAGGTCGCGGCGGACAGCTTGTGATCTCCAAGAAGAAGGCTGATCTGCAGGCTCGCGGCGCGGAGCTGAGAGCTGCTGTTGAGGACAAGACGCCGGTTGAGGGCAAGTTCACAAAGGTGATCAAAGGCGGTTATGAGGTTGATCTCGGAGGGGATTATTTCGGTTTCTGTCCGCTTTCAAAAGCAGATGTTGTTCGCACCGAGAACCCGGAGTCGCTTATAGGGCTCACTGACTATTTTATAATCGAGAAGTTCCATGGTGGAAGCAAGCTGAAGAGCGTTGTGTCCAGGCGCGATTATCTTGAAAAGAAGATTAAGGAAAACAAAGAGAAATTCTTTTCAACCGTGAAGATCGGAGATGTGGTTGAAGGTGTTGTGAAGTCCTTCACAAGCTTCGGCGCTTTCATCGATCTCGGCGGTTTTGACGGGCTCCTTCATCTTAATGATATGTCCTGGGGTCATGTGTCCCGTCCGAGAGATTATGTCAAGAAGGGAGCAAAGATCCAGCTCCGACTTATCAACATTGATCCGGAGACGAAGAAAATCAACCTCTCTCTGAAGCATATGGAAGAGGATCCTTGGACAACATTTGAGTCCAAATTCAAAATCGGTGATGTGGTTACTGCTCCTGTCACAAAGCTCACGACCTTCGGAGTGTTTATCGAGATTGCGCCCGGCATTGAGGGGCTTGCCCATATTTCCGAGCTGTCATGGACAAAGAGGATCTCGGATCCCAAGGAAGTTTTGAATGTCGGAGACGTTGTCACCTGTAAGATTTTGGGATACGACCTTGAGAAGAAGAGGGTGTCCCTCGGCGTGAAGCAGATGGCGGAGAATCCGTGGAACAACATTGCGGAGAGGTATCCTGTTGGGACAGTGCTCGCGGCAAGACCTGTTGTGAAGATCACAGCAAACGGCGCTTTTGTGAATCTGGAGGAGGGAATCGACGGCTTCCTGCATGTTGACGACCTCTCCTGGACCAAAAAAGTGAAGAATATCTCCTCTTACTTTAATGTTGGGGATACTGTTGATGTTTCCGTTCTTCGTGTTGAACCGGAGAACAGGAGAATCAGGCTTGGTGTCAAGCAGATCTCGGACAATCCATGGATGGCTTTGCGCCAGTCTTATCCTAAGGGATCGTCGATTACCGGCACTGTGACCAACGTGACTGATTTCGGTGTTTTCGTGAAGGTCGAGGGCGATATTGAAGGGCTTATTTCCAAGTATAACCTGATTGGACCGGAGGAAGAGTATACCGATGCTGTTCTGAAGAGGTTCAAAGAGGGCGACACTGTGACAGCTCTCGTGACGGATGTTGACGTCAAGAACAGGAAACTGTCTCTTTCCATCAGGGATCTTATCCGCAAGGCTCAGGAGTCTGAGGTGGAGAAGTATATGTCGAATAATGACGACGACGATGTCGTGACCATCGCGGATCTCATCAAGGAGAAGTGATTGTGGCTGACAAGAAGATAAAAAATGAAGACAGGATGACGGGGGAGGAGAAGCTCATCACGAGGATTTCAACCTCCATTGCCCTGCATATCAAAACAATTTTGATTCTCTGCGTCGTTATCTTCGTCGCCCTGATTGCGATTGTTGTTGTTTCCGGAGTCTCAAGTGCCAACCGGGAAAAGAACCTTATTGCGGTGTCTGATTTTGAAGACAAGGTGCCTGTGGTTATCGCTTCGGGCGATGGTGTTGATGAATTGATCACCGGTCTTCAGGGCTGCATCAAGGATAAGTCGTACGCTTCGCAGAAGGCGCAGTATCTGATTGGAGTGATTTATCATAGTCTACAGCGCAACGATGAAGCATATGATGCTTTTATCAAGTCTTATGATATGAACAAGGGCATTTATCTTGCAAATCTTGCGCTAATGAACGCGGCTGTTTGCAAAGACGATGCTGGGGACTACGATAAGGCTTTGGAGCATTATAGGACTGTGGTTGACAGGGACGATGTTGGCATGTCCAGCAGGGCTTTGTTCAACATCGGAAGGATATTCTACAACAGAGGCGATGCGGCTTCTGCGAAGAACTCCTTCGAGAGACTGATTGAGAAGTATCCGAGTTCGGAACTGTCCAAGATTGCCCGAAATCTTATCGATCAGATGTAAGACAGGATCCCGCGACGTTTAAGGATTTATAATTTCGGATACGTAGATCCAGTCGATAATGCCTGTTTATATCATCAGGTGTTCCGGACGGGAGGACTCATGAACAGACGATTCAACACAATGATTTCAATGATTATTGTGTTGGCGTCTGTTTTTTTTGTTTTTTGTGCTTTGCTGAGTCTTGTATCTTGCGGTGAGCCAACTTTCATAAGTCTCCCGAATCTTGATGAGTCCATTACAAAGATTACTACTGACACTGAAACGATGCTGAGTTTCAGTGTCCAATCGGCCGACCCTGATCTAAGCATGATTACAAATGGTCCTGGAT
>CAMKPI010000097.1 GCA_946414625.1 uncultured Spirochaetaceae bacterium
AATAGACAATAAACAAAAGAACCATTTGCGGCATGATTCGTACAATTTCCAGATATATTCGAAAGACAACTGTCAATATTTTGTTCTTCAGCGTCATCAGTACACCGATAATTGATCCAAGAATAATGCTGATTATTATGGAAATCAGGCTGATTCGGAGTGCTGCAAGGAGTCCTGAAAGCAGTCTTATAAAATTTGTTCCTTTGAAGAGGACGTCAATTCCCAAATTCTGCATGTCGAAGCCTCCTTTCCAGCACGTATCCAAGAATGGATACAGGTAAAAGCATAATCAGATAGAAAAAGACCAAAAGGACAAGACATTCAATGGTTTTGGCATACATTCCGATAAGATCTTTTGCAGTAAACATCAGGTCCATAAGGCTTATTGTAGAAAAGACGCTCGTTTCCTTTAATAAAAAAATTACATTTGCCGTCAGACCCGGAACGCTTGATGTTACCGCCTGAGGGAAAATTACGTGACAGAAAACCTGTCTCCGGGTCATGCCGAGGCTTTCTGCGCTTTCATACTGAATTTTGGGAACGTTGTCCAATCCGCTGCGAAAGGTTTCCGTCATATATGCTCCGCCTAATAGTCCTAAGCCCCAAGTGCCGCAGGTTTCAGGAGAGAGGTGTATCCCGATTTTCGGTAATGCAAAGTAAATGAAAAACAGCTGAATGAGGAGAGGCGTGTTGCGAAATAGCTGTGTATAGGCGGATGCAGCACTTTTGGCAATCGGAATTTTAAAATGTACTATTGCGGCTCCAAACAAACCAATTGCAACTGCAATAGTGATGCCCTTCCAGCCTATACGCATCGTTAAAAGAAGTGCTTCATTATATAAAGGGAGATAAGATACCATCTCTTTCAAGTCCACAGCTTCGTACCTCCGTGTGGTTTATTGGTTCTGTGACAATTCGTTTATCAAAAGTTCTCCGTCAGGCTGCGTTGGCTGGGTATTCGCGATGCAAACAGGCTCAAGGATTTTTTCCGTGGGTTAAATCACGCTGAGTTCTCCTGGACAAAGAATGCCGCGGATTTCCAGAGGAAGTGCGTCACTCCAGTTGAAAGGGCGGCATTATTCGGAAGTTCTCTCGGACAAAGAAAGCCGCGGAACTGACGAGAAAGGGAAAACTGCCCTCGTTTTTTTGTAACAGGTTTCGTTTTTTAGTTTGAATATATCGCTGTTACGCATAGAAGACCTATTATGTTTTCCTCCCGCTTGCCGGATTATTCGCAATGCAATGACAGTGCCTTTACATAACCGTGCAGGATAGACGTTAATTCCGTGGCAGATGTTTATTGGCAGATGATTATCTGTTTAAGTTTCTTTGTCTTCGGTTAAAACTTTTTCACGCTGTTTTCTACAGCACCGCCTTCTACAACGAGATTGTCTTCGTAATCTCTTCCATAGGTGTCCAGAAGGGTTTCTTCATAATCTTTATGGAAGAAATTCTCCTTGCCGAGTGTAATGATTTCATCATTCAGCCAGTTTAGAAGCGTCTCGTTGCCCTTTGTAACTGCTGCTGCAATGGTGTCAGCATTGCCGAGAGAAGGAATGCCTACTGTGTAGCCGGGATTTTCAATGGCAAACGCAATAACCTCTGTGTTGTCATTTGCCCATGCAACCCCGTTTCCATTCTCAAAGGCAGTTTTTGCCCCTGCATATGCGTCATATTTTTGCAGCTTGATATTCGGATAATTTTTTTCAAGGTATGTTTCGGCAGTTGTACCGGAGATTACAATTATTTCGTCTTCGGCCTTAATCTGGTCAAGACTGGTAATTATTCTTCTGTTATGAGATACAACACCCAGCGCAACGTTCATATACGGGAGCGCAAAGTCAACCTCTCGAGATCGTTCTTCAGTTACTGTGAAGTTTGCAAGAATGATATCTACTTTGCCGGTCTGTAGATATTCTATGCGGTTAGCCGCTTCGGTTGAAACATAATTGATTTTTACGCCAAGGTCCTTGCCAATACGATTGCCATAGTAGATATCGTAACCCTGATATTCACCATTTTCATCGACATAACCGAAAGGACTTTTATCGGAAAATACACCGATGTTGATAGTTCCGCTTTCTTTTATTTCGTTTACTGTTCGGTAGATAACTTTTTGTGAAGTTTTATTGGCCTCTGTATGTTTTGCTTTGCAGCCAGTAAGAGACGCAATTGCAAGTATTAGAAGAAGGAGTGCTGACTCTGTAATTTTAAGAAATTTTTTCATAATTATTAACCTCATTATTTGATATTAGATGTTCTATTTACATCGAAGGAATGAACCCGTATGTAAAAAAAAACCGGGGCTTTTTGGAAAGCTCCCGGGCAAGTGGCTTTATAACATTTCAGCTTGACAGCAAAATATTATGCTTTGATGCATTGCAAAACAGATGAACGCATTTGGCTGAATTTACCCGGGAGAACAGTATTCCGCTACAACACAAAGTAGAACTGTGAAAGGAATCTATTCGATACATTGCTTTTTCCTCCTTTTTTAATTTGTCAGAGTCACTATAGTTTTATTTGACTATTTAGTCAATAGGAAAATAGGAAAAATTTTTTCTTGATTTTTCCTATTTCCTATCAGTAGAATAGGGCGGATAAAGGGGGCTTGCTATGATTTCAACCAAAGGGAGATATGCAATCCGGTTTATGATGGACTTAGCTGAACAGCCGGAAGAATATCCGGTTCCGCTGGAAAACATTGCATTGCGGCAGCGAATATCCAAAAAGTATTTGGAAGCAGTTGTTAATCTGCTGGTGAAAGCAAAGCTTGTAAAAGGGACGAGTGGAAAAGGAGGGGGCTATCGTCTGGTGCGTAAACCCTCGGAATATACAGTTGGTGAAATTTTAAAAATTACAGAGGGTACAATGGCAACGGTTGCATGTTTGGAAGAGGATGCAGAAGCTTGTTCGAGAGAAAAGGTTTGTAAAACTCTGCCAATGTGGAAAAAATTCGATTCTATGGTTCATGATTTTTTTTACGGCATTACAATTGACGATCTTGTAAATGGAAATATATAAAGGTGAATATATAAAAGCTGACTAAAAATTTGCTGAATGGCATGCTGACACTGAAATCTGTATCTGAGTTATGGGGAGTGATTTGATTGAATTAGTGGGTTGAATCTGTGAGTCGAAGCGTATTACTGACGGCACAGAGCTTACCCTTTAAAATTGAGTCTTTATACAGGATAGTGCGTTTGAAGCGGCACAAACAGTTTTTTGAATAGGTATAAGAGGGACCATATGCATTGAAAACTTTATCAAGGCAAGGTTGATACGCAGATTTGTGCCGTCAGATGCTTTGTGTGTAAAAACTGTGTATGATAGCCTGAAGTCTGACTGTGAGAAAAAAGTAATTTATTCTTCTGAAAAAGCTGTAGACAAAAGAGAGGCGTGAATATAGTCACGCCTCTCTTTTGTCTGTTTTTAGATATTTACTTTTAATTCGCTGCAAACAGACCCGCCTGTTTTATGTATTGAACGTCTGTGTGAGTCTGCCTTTCAGCCTCTTTTTTTAGGTTCAATTTTTATGTTTTTGGCAAGTCATGCGAAAAGAGATCAGCTGTTTTCAGCGGCGGCGGCTTTTGCTTCCTTTATCACCTTGTCGGCCATCTGTCCGGAGAGTGTTTCGTAGTGGTCGAAGTCCAGCTCAAATGAACCCGTACCGCTTGTCATGGACTTCAGGTCAATCGCGTATGAGAGCATCTCGCCCTGAGGTACTTCTGCGTTCACTTGAACCATGTTTCCGCCGAGATCCTCCTGTCCAAGAACCCGTCCGCGCTTCGAGGACAGATCCGAGAGGATGTCTCCCAGGTACTGATTGTCGATGTAGACGGAAAGTCTCCCGAACGGCTCCAGGAGCACCGGTCCGGCCTTTTCGATGGCAGCCTTCATTGCACCCTTTGCCGCGAGCCGGAAGCTCATTTCGGACGAATCCACAGGATGCTCCTTTCCGTCGACCAGGGTCACTGCGACATCAACCATCGGGTAGCCTGCAAGAAAGCCTTCGTCCATCTGGTCGTGGATGCCTTTCTCGATTCCGGGCACATAGCCTTTGGATACGTTGCCGCCCTTCACGACGTTCTCGAACTTATAGTACTCGCCGCGTTCGGTGGGGGCAATTTCTATCACGACTTTTCCGAACTGTCCGTGCCCGCCTGACTGCTTCTTGTGTGTAAATTCAACGAGACCGGATTTTTTGGTTATCGTCTCGCGGTAGGCAATTCTCGGAAGCCGTGTCAGAATCGAGATTTTCTGCTTTTCACGGATCTTGTCAAGGATGATGTTGATGTGCAGCTCACCCATTCCTGCAACGGTGCTCTGCTTTGTCTCCTCGTTGTACGTCCGTTTGAAAGTCAAGTCCTCTTCAGTCACCCTGGACAGGGCGTCGTTCATCTTGTCTTCGCTCTTCTTGTCGGCGGCAGAGATGGCAAGCGAATATACCGGGCTCGGGAACGAGAGCTTCTTGAAGGTATATTTCCAGGAAGGATCGCCTACCAGCGTGCAGTTTGTTCCGGCAATGCTGCTCTTTGTGATGATGCCAATCTCTCCTGCATTCAGGGAATCTATCTCCACGAGCTTCTTCCCGATTGCGGTATACAGCTTTCCCGCCTTCTCTTTTTTGCCCAGTTCCGGGTTTGTCAGCTCAGTCTCGCTTGTGATAGCACCGGTGACAACCTTTATGTAAGACAGCTTGCCCGAGAATTGGTCGATTGTGGTCTTGAAGCAGAGCGCCGACGGGGCACTATCCATTGAGAACGGCACTTTTTCCTCGCTGCCGTCTTCCTTTATAACCGTCTCGCATAGTCCTGCCGGATGGGGGAAGTTGTTTGCGATGAAGTTCACAAGGCTCGCTATTCCAGACCCCTTGCCGGCGGAGCCGCATAGAATCGGAACAACCCGGTTAGCCTTCATGCCCTCGCAGATGCCTCGCCGAATCTCGTCCGGCTCCAGAGTGTTTTCCTCGAAGTACTTCTCCATAAGGTCGTCGGCGCCTTCTGCCGCGGCTTCGATTAGCTGGTGCCGATAAGATGCGGCTTTGTCTTTCAGATCGCCCGGAATCTCACCGGATTTTTCCTTGCCGCCAGGCGTGAAGAACCACGCCTGATCCTCTATCAGGTTGACGATTCCTTTGAAGTCTTCTCCGGTGCCGATTGGAATCGTTATGGGGATAAATGTCTTGTCGAACTCTTCTTTCAGATTTTCAAACGTTGTGTCGAATGAGCAGTTGTCCTTGTCAAGACTGTTCATAAACACTGCGCGGGGCTTGTTCCTTCGGTTGAGGTCGCGCCAGAGCTTAATGGTTTCGATCTGTGCGCCGCTTTTCGCATCCACTACAATCAGAGCCGCCTCGCAGCTTCTGAAGCCGCATGTTACCTCTCCAATGAAGTCGCTTGTTCCCGGTGTGTCGATGAAATTGAGAGATTTGTCCTTGTAGCTAAAAGAAGCCAGAGCGGAGTGGATCGACATTTTGCGGGCGATCTCCTCCTCGGTGTAGTCGCTGACTGTTTTTCCGGAATCAACCGTTTCCGCCCGTCCTGTCTTGTCGGCGAAGAAAAGGATCTGCTCCAAAAGCGTTGTCTTGCCCGTTCCGTTATGACCGCAAATCGCGACGTTCCTGATCTGTTTCATGGGTGTGCCCACAGAAGCCTCCTTGACGCGTCCACTCGGACAGTTCCATGGTGTCCCGGACTGCCTGTAAATTGCACGCGTCCATAGCAAATTTTTCCGTATAAGATGATAAGGCACGCTTTCAGAGGTTGTCAAATTTTTTTTGAGAAATATGGGGAGGAATGGAGGTATAACATAGGTTGTTCTGTTTTAAATGGGGAGGGAATGGGCGGGAGACAGGCACTATAAAATCAGTGACAGTATTGTTTTTATGGTATTGGTTGTGTAGTAGTGGTTTGGTTCCTCGGAAAGGAAACGATAGAAGAAGCCATTGAAAGGCACGTAAATAATGAAAAGTATGGCGAGGCTTTGCCTCAGGCAAAGCCTCGCCATGACGTGAAAATAATCGGATGAGCGGAGGATATTCCCGAAGGAGGGTATTTC
>CAMKPI010000098.1 GCA_946414625.1 uncultured Spirochaetaceae bacterium
ACCGGGACGTCCCCGAAGTCGTACTCGATCGGCTTCCCATAACAAAGAACAGTACTCGGGCAAAGCCGTCGCAGAGCCTCGTCCATCCCGGCGCACCATCCCGCCCACGCATCCTTCTTCCGCGCGACGCCGACCGTGGACACGGCGACCACGCCGCCCGGCTCGATGCCGTCGAAGCAGAAACTGAATGTTTCCTCCTCGGCCCAGCTCAAGGTTGGAATGACATCCAATCCTTCCCTCTGCATCATCTGCCCGATCATGCGGGAACGGTAGGTGTTCCAGATCTTCATCGCCATCGGCATATCGAGATACAGCGAGAAGTCCGGCGTCAGGACGCATTTGAAACGGGCGAGGCGCGGTATGGTCTGCCGGGGATTGCTCCAGATCCGCTCGAACTGGTAATCGTCGATGAAGAAGTGGATGCCGCACTCGGTGTCCTCCTTTTCGCACTTGGCGTAATTGAAGCCCAAGAGCCGCTCCGGCACTGTATCCGTCTTTCGGATAATCGGCATCTCGTATTGCCCCTCGGCCTGCATCGGATCGTAGTAATCAAAGTTTGTGGCCCGGTAGCTCCGCTCCCGTTCGCCGCCATAGTATTGACCGTATCTGAGTTCTCCCATATCCGGCATCACCTCCTTGAAAATGGGTAGAAGAAAAGCGCGACTATCTGGCCGCGCTTCTTTTGTCATCCGTTCAAATATTCGAGAGGCACCATTCCATCGCGTGGCCTCCGTCCTTGAAGACTTCCTCCGCTGCCTCGACCAAACCGATGCGGCACTCGACATCGCCCAGCCCGGTTTCCTGCGGTGTCTCGACCAACTCGTAGACCGCTGCATGATATCCGAACCTCTCGCAGCCGACCACAAGGACATTCTCACCGTATCTGAGGACCGCGCCCATCGCCGCATGTCCTTCCAACGCAAGGTTCTCCATCGTCGTGGTCTTGCTCCATTTCGTCTCAGGCTTCCTCATCGTCAAAATCTCCCTTGGCATTGCTGAAATCCAGAGCCTCCGCAAGGATTTCCATATCGAAGCCGAAAAGCCGGTAGGCGTTTGCCAGCACTCCGTAATAGTAATGGCTCGGGAGCCCCAACGTGCGCTCCTCATGCATGATATAGGCCATTCCTTTGCACTTGCCGTTTTTCGGCGACCACGAGGCGTTTACGGCGGCGACGTCGGCAACCGTGACCGTCCGCTTGTAATAAAAAGTCGGGAAACCCTCGTAGCGGTCAAGCCGCTTCTCATCCGCCGCGCTGATTCGCCACAGAAGGACGGGAACGGTCCGCCCCTTCTCCTTCTCGATGGTTGCGTATTTCCCCGTCAGCGAGCCCTTGAACATCAGCCGCCAGTTCTGCAGGATACCCGCGCCGAGGAACTCGGCATCCGGGCATCGCCCCTCCATCTGCGGGAAATCCATGTTGCTCCCGTAGGCAATGTAAATCTTTCCTTTCATCGCTACCAATCCCCTTTCTGATTCCGAAGGAACATCCCTTCTACCACCCCAAGCCCGCCTTCCGGCGGGTTCGTGGTGTCTTCCGGCTTATGCCGAAGGGGTGCTCCTTCCGAAGCGGAAAGCGGCGTCGCCTGCGAGGTTCTTCGTCAGGATGCTCCTTGCCGTGGCGAACTCGTCGCCGATGAAGCCCATCCTCATCAGCCAGGTCCTCATCGCGAATTTCGGATTCTCGCGCTGCGGCTCGATGGGGCTTGCGCTCTTGAGCGCCTTCGCCATCGCCGAGAGCCCGAGGCAAAGCTGGATGTATGCCTTGACCTCACCGGCGTGGATGCCGCTCCTGTGGCCTTCCGTCGGGTTCGCGAATTGGAAGAGGCGGAACTCGATCGTGCCCTTCGTGAAGGTGGCGTGGAGATTGAGGCAATGGTAGCGGCTGGGATTGTAATGGTCGTTCCTGCGGCTGTCCCACTGCGTCTCGTACCAGATGTCCGCCAGCTTCGCCATCGTCTTGGGCTTCTCCCTGTTAAGCCGTTTCAGGAAATTACTGTTCACCGTCTGGCAGTAGCGCCCGATGCGGTTCCTGTCAATTCGCATTGCGTAAATCAGGAGGCTCTCGTGGCTCGCCATCAGGTTCGCGAGTGTGCGGAGCGTCTGCGGCGTATGTCCGTCCTTCCCGATGTGAACGTGGATTCCGCACATGTGCTTCGGGTCGCTCTTCGCTCCCGCGCGGCGAAGACGCCGCAGAAGTTCCTGCAGGGTCTCGATGTCCTCGTAGCGGAGGATGGGCGTTACCAGCTCTGTCTGTTGATCGCTCCTCGAAGCGACGATGCTGATGTCCCGCTGGAATTTCCACTCCCGTCCCTGGGTATCCCATGCGCTCCATGTGAGGTATCCGTTCCGGCTGGCCGTGTCCTCGTAGCGCCCCGTGCCGAGGAATTCGGCGGCGATCCTCGCCGCCTTCCTGCGGGTAATGCCGTACATCTCGACCTCCACTCCGATGGTGTGCTCCTTCATGCTCGCGATCAACTCTGCCGTGGTTGCTTTCATCTTGAAATCCTCCTTCTTTCGCGCCTCGGTAGGCGCTGTGTTCTTTGGGTAGTGTATTAATCACTCTTTTGAGAAGGATTATCAAGTTATTTTTGTGTATACACGACATTTCAAAGCCCATTTTCCCGCTGCAAACGCTCTGCTTCATTCCACCGCCTGTCCATTTCAAGCATGAGGTCGCGGTTTTGCCTGACAAGCCGCTGCTTCGTCTCCGAATCCTTTGTTTCGTGAAGCGCACGCCTGTTTTCCGTCAGCTTTGTTTCCAGCTCTTTGTAGGTCATCGCCTTGATATTCAAAGTCCCCGCCTCCGTTCATCGGAATATGCTCTCCACCATCTGTATGGATTATCATCACTCGTCTTGTCCCGTCAGGATGAATTTCACATACTCCGCTTTGTGGTCCTCGATGTACAGGACAAGGTCGAAATAGTCGCGCTCGTTGGCGAGCCGCTGAACCGTGTTGAGATCGAACATGTTTGTGAGCCCGCTGTCGCGGATGGCCATGATCTGTTCGCGAATCTCGTCCGTCATTTCGTCTCACCGACCTTTCGGAAGGAATCCACGCCGGGGATAAGGTTCAGGCCGCTGCCGTTCTGCCATTGCATCACCAGCTGGCCGATATCGTCCACGGCGATGACCTCGCCAATCGTGCCGACGGGCGGCGCCTGCTTATCGTCCATCGCGAGAAGCTCGACCTTCGTTCCCGCCGGGTACTCCTTTCGGAGCATCTCGATCTGTTCCTTATTCGGAAACCGCATCGCCCGTTGCCTCCTTTTTCTTTCCATCCCGGAACGCCCCGTTCCCCGAAAGGTTCCGAAGGAGCGTCTTCCGTGTTTCCTTGTACTCCGCGCCGATGAAGCCGAGGCGCAGGAGGAAGCAGCGGAACGCGTATTTCTCGTTTGCGACCTCGCGCTCTTTCGCCGTGACGCGCTTTTGTGTTTTCGCCGTCCGGCAGAGCGCGGCGATGAGTTCCATCGCGGCCTTGGCTACCTCCGCGTCCGGCTGTGCTTCGAACCAGGGGAAGGAAATCTTCTCCGGCGTGAACATCATGGGAAGTGCGTCGACGCCGAGCGCCTTCTTGATCAGTCCCTCTTTGCTGGTTACGAGGTTCTTGAGGTTCTGCCATGCCGCATCGTCGAATCCCTCCCAGGGCATCGAGATTGTCAGCCCCAAGGCATCGTCCTCCGCCATTTGGGGGCTGTTGCCCTCTGCCTCGGACTCGGCGGTCTGCTGTTCTTCCTCGGCATCCTGTTGCGGCGCGGCTTCCTCTTCATCTCCCTCGTGGCTTTGCGCTGCCGTAACGCTTGCCGCAAACCCGTGCTCCGCGAGTCCCGAAATGAGCTCCCTGATTTTCCCCTCGTCCGTGCGGTCATCGCAAACGAGCGTCCCCTCGCGATCGATGATGAAGTAATCGAAGGCGTATGCGAAGGTCGGCACTCCGAGGTAACGATAATCCTCGCCAAGGATCTCGGCGACGGCTTTGGCGAGCGCCTTTCTCTGCGCCCCTGTAACGTTGAATCGAATCTTCATGGTTGGTATCCCCCTTTGTTTTAGTGTGCGCCCGGTCGGGCATGTCTATACATCACTCTAAAACGCAGGAATAGCAAGCGTTTTCTGATGTTTTTCCCGGATTATTTTTCAGCGGCAAAAAAGGCGATACCCGCGAGGACGAACCACACGCAGGGAAGCGCGACGCCGTTGCCCCACATCCGGTATTCGGCGCTGTCCTTATAAGGATTCTCCAGCCACTTCCGTATCTGCCTGTCGGTCTTCGATTTTTTTGCGGATCCCGTAGCTCTCCGGTGCATCTCGAACACATCCCGCCAGAAAGCCATCTCCTCCTCGGTCGGATTATCCGTACCGAGCCCCCTGCACCAGTCCGGCGGAAACCCCTGCAGAAGCGCGCACTCGGCGGGCATGAGCCGTCGGACGGAAAAAGCGGTCTGGTTCACGCTTATGGGGTCTTTGTAATCCCTTGCCATCAAGGTCGGGGCTGCTTCCTCTATGGTCTCGGTGTAACCGCCAGCGGTCACGGCGTAGACCGGCTGGCGACCGGTTTTCTCATCTCTTTCCGCCGCAACGATGGCCACGCCGCCCTGGTTCGAGTCCGGCATGTTGCCGCCCGTATCCAGACTGCGCGAGAGATCCGTCTCGTACACGTTCTGCCTCGCGTTCCTCGTCCCCTCCGAAGTCAGCCGCACATCCACTGTGCTGACGATGG
The DNA here is from genome assembly GCA_946414625.1 of uncultured Spirochaetaceae bacterium. Taxonomy (GTDB): domain Bacteria; phylum Spirochaetota; class Spirochaetia; order Sphaerochaetales; family Sphaerochaetaceae; genus CAMKAB01. Next base: position 4,718 of record CAMKPI010000098.1, read on the forward strand.
CGATCCCGCCCTGCCCGCAGTCCGGGTTCCCGCCGTTCGCGTCGAGCGTCCTTGCCGTCCCCGCCTCATAGATACCGGCTTTGGGGTTCTTCGAGAGCATGGCCTTGGATTTATACGAGGAAATGCCATATGGCTGTACGACGCAGTGGAAGTTCTCCTTGTCCGGCATCCGCTGTTGCCCTCCTGCGTTGCTGGCCGTCAGCGTCCCCGCCACATTGCCTCCATCCCAGTACTTGGAATCCCCGAGCACCAACGGCTGGTTGTTGCCGCCCGACCCGTAAGTATGCGAAACCGTGGGCGCGACAGAAAGCGGCCCGTTATAACGGGAATCCTGGCTGTGGTTCTCGAAAACAATCGGCGGATGCTCCGACTGGGCGCGGAGAGTGTTCGTCCTCTCCTCCGTCACATCCATCCGTCTGCCGCCCTGGTCGTTGAGGCAGTCCTTCAGATATCCGCCTGCCGCTCCAGCGCAATCCGAAGCGGCTCGGGCAGCGTCTTGCCACGCGCGGAAGCGCGCCGCAGAATACCCCGACAAGCCCTCTGACTCAAATAGTACTTTTCCGGCACATCCGCCATCAAAGTCCGCGACAAGGTATATACGGCGGCGTCGCTGAGCGACTCCGAAATATTGCGCGTCAAGAACGCGGTAAGCGACGCTCCATCCGTCTCCCAGCAGAACGTCTGCGAGCGGCCAGCCCGTTTCAGGCATAGGCACCTCGGGCGCTTCCGGCTCCGCGATGCGGACGATTTCCGTGAGGACGCTCTGGAAGTCCCGCCCGTTTGCAGACGAGAATGCTCCGACCACATTTTCCCAAACAATGAACCTTGGACACTTTCCATCGGTGGCACACCTCATTTCCTTGATGACCCTGATTGCCTCGAAGAAGAGCGAGGACTGCTCCCCGTGGAGTCCCGTGCGCTTTCCGGCAATGCTCAGATTGGTGCACGGGCTGCCGAAAGTGACGATGTCCACCGGCTCAATCCCAGCCCCGTCGAGGGTTTTAATGTCGCCCAGGTGTTTCACCTGCGGCAGGCGCTTCGTAGTCACGCGGATGGGGAACGGTTCGATTTCCGAAGCCCACCTCGGCTCGATTCCCGCAAGAATTCCGCCCAGGGGAAAGCCGCCGCTGCCGTCGAAGAGACTGCCCAGTGTCAGTTTCCTATTCTCCATCCGCTTTCCCCTCCGGTTTCGGCACATCCGCATAGGGGATTTTCTCGC
>CAMKPI010000099.1 GCA_946414625.1 uncultured Spirochaetaceae bacterium
GCACACTCAGGCGCGGAAACAGCGTTCTCAGAGAGGGAGATCGCGCTTTCAGGTGTGGAAACCGGGATCTCAGAGGCGGAAAACGCGCGGTCAACGGCAGAAAACGCGCGCTTAGGTTCAGAATCGACGATTTCAGGGGGCGAGACCGCGCACTCAGGTGTGGAAACAGGGATCTCAGGCGCGGAAACAGCGTTCTCAGTTGCGGAATTTGAGACGGCAGCGAATTCCGAGCCTCCGGTACGGTTTCAGCTGATACTGAAAAAATAACGCATCCAGAGACTATCATTGTTACGGATTCCGAAAAAAAACCGATTTTTAAAAACTCCTATTTGGATTTAGACGCCGTTTCCGCCGCCGTTACGACGGAACATATCTCTTTTCCCGATATCGACCTCCGAAAAATCCGCAGAAAAATTATTTACCCCGTCTCAATGAAAAAACAAAACATTGAAGCGTGTTTCAATGCGCAAATTTTTATCAGCGAAGCCGGCGTCGTAAGCGTCTCCGTGCCGGAAAATATCCCGACACCTTTCGTAAACGCCCTTGTATCCGCCTTTAAAATCGCCCCTGTAAAGCCCGCAATACTTAACGGAACCCCTGTTAAATCAACTTTTTCAATTCCTGTGCAATTTATTTTGCAATAGAGGATAGATTTTTTTTTCGAAAAACTGTATTATTTTTTTGCGTAAAGGAAAAGTCGAATACAAAGACTTTCCGGTCGACCGAAAAAGGGGATGTAGCTCATCTGGTAGAGCATCAGGTTCGCAATCTGAGGGTAGCGAGTTCGAGTCTCGTCATCTCCAAGAAAAAGCCCGAAAGGGCTTTTTTTTATGATATTTCGGTAGGGATTCGTAGCGGAGGGCGGGTGACTTTTGGTCGCCCGCCCTCTCTTCATACCCGTTCAATTCAAAAAACGATTTTTATACACGGCAAAGACGCAGAAATCTTCTGTTTTTGTTTCTTCTCCCGCCTCCCTGAGGACCGTAGAAGCCTGCCTGCAACCTTTGGTTACCGGCGGTTCGCAGCTCCTTCGCGGTTTCCTCGCCTAAGGAGCATAAAAACGCGCCTGCAACCTTTGTCGCACTGCGCATTTACACCTAAATTTTCCTGTTCTCTCCCACAATCTCCGCCTTCATAAGATTTGAAGACACGCTCTTTCCAAGCGGCACGCCTGCGGTTATCACAACAGTTTCGCCGTCGCTCACAAGTCCCTCCTTCTGCGCCACCTCGGTGCAGAGAGAGAAGATTCTGTCCGTGTTGTGGACTTCTCCCGTAAGGAAAGGGACAACTCCCCAGGTAAGAGACAGCTGCCTTCTGACTTTTTCTCTGGTTGTCATTGCCGCAATCGGACAAGAGGGGCGGAAACGGCTGATCATCCTTGCGGTATGACCGGAGTTTGTAGCCGTAAGAATAGCCTTTGCGTCCAAATCCATTGCGGTAAGGCAACAGGAATGAGTAATTGCGTCGTTAATGCAGGTCTGCGCGCCCACATGGCTTCTTTGGAACCTGTTCCAATAGTCTATTGACCCTTCAGCCTCCGAGACAATGCTTACCATCGCCTTCAAAGACTCCTCAGGGTACTTACCCGCAGCGGTCTCCCCGGAAAGCATGACGCAGCTGGTGCCGTCAAACACGGCGTTTGAAACGTCTGACACTTCCGCTCTGGTAGGACGAGGATTGCGAATCATCGAATCCAGCATCTGAGTGGCGGTAATAACGGGCTTCCCCGTGAGGAGCACCTCAGCTATCATTTTTTTCTGGATTATAGGGACCTTTGCAGCCGGAACCTCCACTCCGAGATCTCCGCGCGCAACCATGACGCCGTCCGAAGCCTCGATAATCTCCGACAGGTTGTCCACTCCCTCCTGATTCTCAATTTTGGAAATAATCCTTATCCCCTCCCCGCCGTTTTCTTTCAGAACCTGCCTGATTGCGTGAACATCCGAAGCGCGTCTGATAAACGAGGCGGCTATGAAGTCAAAGTCGTTTTCTATGCCGAACTTGATGTCTGAAACGTCCTGTTCGGTAAGAGCGGGAAGACTGATGCGTGCGCCCGGAATATTTATTGATTTGTTGGAACTAAGACGCCCGCCGTTCACCACGACGCAATGGATTTCATCGCCCTTAATCTCCTTCACCCTGATTCCCACAAGTCCGTCGTCAATAAGTATGAGCTGCCCCGGCTCAACCTCGTTTGGAAGATTTTTATACGTTACGGAAACAATTTTTTCAGAGCCGACAACTTCTTTTGAAGTGAGAATAAATTCGCTGCCCGACGTCAGCTCAACCGGACCGGAAAACTTCTTAACCCTGATTTCAGGCCCCTTAGTGTCCAAAATCGTAGCCACGGGAAGCCCAAGCGAATCCCTGACGCTCGTAAACATATTGAGCCTTTCCAGATGATCTTCATGGCTGCCGTGCGAAAAATTGAAACGGGCGGCGTTCATGCCTCCCATAATCAGTTTCTGAATCATAGCCGGGCTGTCCGTAGACGGTCCTAAAGTGCAAATTATCTTAGTTCTTCTCATATTCCAAGTATAAAAGCCAAGTGATGGTTTTGCAATAAAATTAAGCGGCGCATACATTTATCTTGCAATTCGCAGGTACATCTGAGACATTGGATTTCGCATTTAGCAGTGAATCAAACAAGCATATTGTAGATAAACATTTACCGAACAAGGCCGCACAATGAAAATAATTCGCTCTTTATCACGCTTATGACGGCTTTAGGCCGCTATCAAACGCGGTCAAGAGGGCAAGCATAAAAGAAAACGATCTTAGCGAGGACGAGACGCAACAAACACAGATAACACCCGGGGCTCAAGAGGGCAAGCATAAGGAAAAACAATCTTTATCACTTCCTCCGTGAAATGATCCATTTCCTCAGTCCGCAGATTCCGTAAGTTCCGCTGGCTCCGCAAGGTCCGTATGCTCTGTAGAACCCGTAAGTTCCGCAGACTCCGTAAACTTCGCTGGCTCCGCAGGGTTCCGTCGGCTTTTCGCTAACATCAATCTTGAAAGCAAATTGCAACAATCGGCGGCAATTTCCCGGAAACGCCTCTCAGATATACCTTCCCGTGACGCTTCTGCGGCAATTCCTGACATCCATAGGCGTTCCCGCCACCACAATCTCCCCGCCCTCGTCTCCTCCGCCGGGCCCCATGTCAATTATATAATCGGCGCTGCGGATTACATCCAAATCGTGTTCAATCACAACCACAGTGGCTCCATTTCCAATCAGGGTGCGAAAAACGTTCAAAAGGGTCATTACGTCAAGAGGGTGCAGTCCGATTGTGGGTTCGTCAAAAACAAAAACCGAATCAGACTGCGTGCGGGACATCTCGCTGGAGAGCTTCAATCGCTGAGCCTCGCCACCGGAAAGGCGCGGCGTCTCCTCAGCCAGGGTCAAATATCCGAGTCCGAGACTTTGAAGGACTGAGAGCCGGGGCTCCACATTGCTCATGCCGCGACAAAACCGTATTGCCGAATTCACATCCATTGCCATAAGGTCAGGCAGGGTCTTCTCGTCACCGGCCTTGTTTCTGAAACCCACTCTATACGCTTCTTTTGAATACCTTGATCCTCTGCATTCGGGACACGGAATGTCCACATCCGGCAAAAACTGCACGTCCAGACTGATTGATCCGGTGCCGTCGCAGACCGGACAGCGCAGGGAGCCCGTATTGTAGGAAAAATCGCCTGCTTTGTAGCCCTTGTCTCGAGCGCTTTTTGTCCTTGAATAAATCTTCCGCAATTCATCATGGACGCCGGCGTAGGTAGCCACAGTTGATCTGATATTGATTCCGATAGGAGACGCGTCAATCAGCTTTGCATGGCGTATTCCGGGAGCCTCGATTTTTGACACGTGGTCGGGCGGATTTCCTCCCTCCGAAAGCGCTTCCAAAGCCGGAACCAGGCTTTCCAAAACCATTGTGGTCTTTCCGGAACCTGAAACGCCCGTAATGACGGTGAGCCTGCCTTTGGGAATATCTGCGTTTAGAGCCTTCACCGTATGAATCGGCTTTGTTTCCAAGTGTATACGGCCCAAGCTGAAAAGATCCGCTCCACCGTTTTTTCCGTTCTGAAGGGAAAGGCGTTCCGGAAGAGTTTCCGCACTGCCTGAGTCTGCAAGGTCTGCCGGTTTGCTTATCTCTGAAGAAAAGCGTTCCGACAAGTTCTCCGCATTACTGGCTGTCCCGGTCGAGCCCTCGCTATTCCTTAAACCGCATTCCTTCAAAAAAGGAGAAATGACGGAATCCTGGCACCGGGCCACCTCGTCGGGCGTTCCCTGCGCTATCACCGTTCCTCCGTCAGCACCCGCTCCGGGCCCCATTTCTATCAAATAATCCGCATCACGCAGAATCTGAGTATCATGGTCCACAAGCAAAACCGAATTTCCATCGTCCACAAGATCGCGCATAACCCCCTGAAGCCCCGCTATATTTGCAGGATGCAAGCCTATAGACGGCTCGTCAAGGACGTAAAGAACGCCGGTTGTGCGGTTCCTCACCGCCCTGGCTAATTGCATTCTCTGTCTTTCCCCGGTGGAAAGAGTGGATGCCGCCCTGTCCAAAGAAAGATAAGAAAGCCCCAAATCCATAAGGCGCCCGGCAACGTTTTTGTACGAATCGCAAATGCTCCGAGCCATGGGCCGCATTTCCTCCGGCAGCGACTCAGGCACTCTGCCAACCCACTCCAGCGACTCTGAAAGCGTCATGCGGCAAGCCTCGGCAAGGTTTAATCCCATAATCCTGGGAGCCAGAGCTTTTTCCGACAGCCTGGTCCCTCCGCACTCGGGACAAGGGGACATGCGCAGGAACTTTTCCACCCTCTTCATTCCCTTCTCGTCCTTTACCTTGGAAAGAGCGTTCTCCACTGTGTAGATGGCATTGAAATAAGTAAAATCCATTTCGCCTGCCGCACCGCTTGTCTTGTTCTGATAAATCATGTGCCGCTTGACAGCTGGTCCGTGAAAAACAATCTCACGCTCCTTTTGGGAAAGCTCCTTGAAAGGCACATCAGTCCGCACGCCCAAATCCCTGGCAATATCCTTCATAAGCGACCACATCAAGGTCTGCCAGGGTAGCACCGCTCCCTCGTCAATGGAAAGGGACTCGTCAGGCACAAGCGTGGACTCATCCACCACCCGGACAATGCCTGTTCCGTCGCAGCGAGGACAGGCGCCGCCGCTGTTGAACGCCAAATCCTCAGCCCCGGGCCCGTAGAAATGCACCCCGCAGTGAGGACATACAATCTCGCGTTCCGCCGCAACCGCCATTGACGGCGGAGCATAATGTCCGTTAGGGCACCTGTGGCTGCCCAGACGGGAGAACATCAGACGCAGACTGTTCAAAAGTTCCGTCCCCGTGCCAAACGTGGAACGTATACCGGGCACGGCAGGCCTTTGATGAAGGGCAAGCGCCGCAGGAACGTACAGAATCTCTTCCACATCAGCCTTAGCAGCCTGAGTAAGCCTTCGTCTGGTGTATGTGGAGAGAGACTCAAGGTATCGTCTGGAGCCCTCGGCAAAAACAACACCCAGAGCAAGGGAGGACTTTCCCGACCCGGACACCCCCGCTATACCCACAATTTTGTTAAGCGGAATCTCAACATCCACATTCTTCAGATTATGAACCCTCGCGCCCTTTATGATTATACTTTTTTTGCTGCTATCGCACATGCTTATTATTCCCTTATTAAAACTTATACTGCGGGTTATACTACAGATTGCCAAAAAACATTCTTTCACTGGCAACAATACCCGTGCCGTCATTGTACGCGTTAAAACCGGGGAATGGCAATAAAGAAAAAACCAGCAAATGAATCATTGTAATAAAATATAATTCCCCACAATTTAGGTAGATTTGCGAGAAGACATTATATAACCTGATAAATAAAAGAATAATTCAAGATTTA
>CAMKPI010000100.1 GCA_946414625.1 uncultured Spirochaetaceae bacterium
CAACACTCCCGCCCTGCAATCAGGCGCACTAAAGCCTCTTTTGCGCATGACTCCGAGGTTTCCTCAACAATTTTCCCGTCTTTATATATAAAGATCTTGTTTCCAACGCCGCTCACGGCGAAATCAGCCCCACGAGACTCACCGGGTCCGTTCACCTGGCAACCCATGATGGCAACCGTGATGGGGCGGTCCGTTTCGGAGCGTCCCGCCGCACTTCCCGAATCCTTCCCCGCGCTTAGTCTTGCGCCGGCAGCCAGGATCTCCGCCTGGGCATCGCGGAGGAACGCCTGTGTGTCGAATGTTTTCCGCCCGCACATAGGGCACGAGACAATCCGCACTCCTCCGCCCGACTGCCCAGCGATTGGGATACGGAGCGTGCGGAGGAGCTCCGCTCCCGCGTAGACCTCGTCCTCGATGCTGCCGGTGATCGAATACCGGATTGTGGAGCCGATACCTTCCGACAGAAGGCGCCCTAACGTCCATGTGCTTCTGACGCAGGAGGCAACAACACCCCCAGCCTCAGTGACACCCAGGTGCAGGGGATAATCAGACTGAGAAGCAAATATACGGTTCGCCTCGTAAGCCGCGTCGGGGTCGGATGCTTTCAAAGAGACCACAGTGTTGTAAAACCCCTGTTCTTCGAACCATGAAATGTACTCCAGCGCGGTATCCACCATGAGGCGAGGGATGTCCTTCTCCTCGGGATTGTGCGGAAGGGAGCCGCTGTTAAGCCCTATCCTGATTGCCACCCCGGCGTCCAGAGCCGCCTTCACCACTTCCACGGTCTTCCAGCGCGCGCCGATGTTGCCAGGATTTATCCGGATTTTCGCCACGCCGCATTTTATGGCGTCGAGCGCGTTTCTGTAGTCGAAATGGATGTCCGCCACAACTGGCATCGGTGTGTTCCGCACAACGTATTCCAGCGCTTCATGCTGGGAGATGTCGGGATATGAGAAACGAATCAGAGAGCAGCCCATAGCCTTCAGCACATTCATCCGACCTATGAAGGAGGAATCCCCCGGGATGGACGCAAGGCTCTTGTCATACATTGTCTGCACCGCAACGGGAACTTTCCCATGGATGCCGCCAGGCTCGCCGCCAAGTTCTATATCACCGATTTTCACAATTCTAGCCATACGTCAATGGTACAGGAAAAAAGGGGATTAGTCATCATAGCGGTCCACGCCTGAAGCTCCTGCACAGGATCCGGCAACTCTGCGTCGGGCCGGCGCGACTCCAAACACGAACCAGTGTGCGCTTGCGAAACCTCTTTACCCATCCAATTTTTACATTTTATATTTATTGTGATAATTTTATTACTTGTTGACAATATTACTTTTTTATATAAACATATAATTTATACAGGTTCTGTTTCATTAGATTTCACAACAGGAGACACTGATTTTGAAAGAAAAAACACCTAAGGAACTGCACAACGAGCGACTGGGCTTAAAATTCTCCAACGATTTCATTTTCGGCAAGGTGATAGGAAAGCCGGACATTGCAAAAGAATTTCTAAGCGTCCTCCTGGGAATGAAGCTGGATGATCTGCACCGTGTGGAAACCCAGAAAACAATGAAGCGCACATATCGCAGCAAAGGAGTGCGCTTCGATGCGTTCATAGAGGATTCCAAGCAGCTTGTAGATGTCGAATGCCAGGTCGGTTCATACGACGGACTGGCCCGGCGGGCGGCCTACTACAGAAGCGAAATCAGCATCGACGCGCTTGAAAAATCCGAAAAATACAGTAGCATGAAAGAAGTTTATGTTCTTTTCGTTTGCAAGACCGACCCTTTCGGAGACGGAGAGCCGGTTTACACCTGCGAAACCACGGCACGGGAAAACGGAAGGGTTGTAAACGACGGGCAGCACACGATTTTCTATAACTGCTCCGCGTGGTGGAAGGTAGGCAACCCTGACAAACGGGCTTTGATGAGGTTTTTTTATGATGACACCGCAACCAGCGCATTTACAAGGGAGATGAGCAACATGGCAGACGAGGCGAAGTTCGAAGATGATGATTTTACGGAGTATTACGCGGATCTGAGGGCGAAAATTCACGTCCTTTTGGAGAAACAAGAGGCTCTTGAGGAGAGCTGGGCAAAAGGAATAGCAGAAGGAAGAGCCGCAGGTCTTGCCAAGGGCAGAGCCGAAGGATTGGAAGAGGGCAGAGTCAAGGGCATGGCGGAAGGACTTGCCGAAGGCAAAGCCGCGGGTCTTGAAAAAGGGAGAACAGAGGGCATGGCCGAAGCAAGGAAAAGCGCGTGGGAAAAAATTCAAAATCTCGGGCTGGATTCTGAAACGCTGAAAAAGGTTCAAAGCGTGTTTGTATAATAATCGCTGTGTTTTCGAAAGGGGAAGACCAGACCGCTCCCCTGTTTACCGTATTTTTGAAGAGCCGGGCTCGCCTTCTCCCGAAAAGCCAAGGAGATGGCCGGCCCGTTTTTCATGCCCGTTTTCATTTGAGACCGAATTTCAGGAAAGAGACAAAGAGGCCAATCGCCAGCCTCCGGCCCGGGAAAGGCAAAAAGATGCGGCGGGAATGCCGCCGCAAAGGGTAGAAGTCATCGGGAGCTGTCTGGACCCCCGATGAACGTTGAAAAAAAACAAACTTTGCCGACTCAAATACACCAGCAGGCAATGAATGCCAAATGCAGTCGGCGCCACGACCGAGCGACAGCACTCTCTGCAAGATGAGGGCAGGAGGCGCCGCCGGACGCGATCATTACAGGGTGAATCACCTGTAAAACGCACAGACCAGGGGCGAAAGACGAGCACATGCGAGCATCAGACGCCCATCGCGCAAGCGTCCGAGCGAAAATCAATCGAACTCCGAAGCGAACGAGGTGCCTTCCACATAGGCCGTGACAAACTTGTTCGAGACAATATCCCACATTCCGACCTCGCCGATTTTATGGCTCTTGTTGTCCAAGGCAACAGAGCCCGCCTCGTAGTTGCCTATCTTCTTAACGAGGCGGCACGGAACATATTTCGCAGTGACGCTTCCCGCGACAACCTCGGCGCCATAGCACCTGCCATACGGGATATAGGTGTTCAGGTCGCGTCCATGGCTGAAGAAACAAACAATGTTTTCAGTACTCGACGCACTGCTGGGCGTATGAGTCGACGTATACGCCGTCCCGTCCACAGTTGCTGTCTTGTCCTGCATTGTGAACGCATACATCCTTCCCGCAACAAGCGCGGTCGAAAGATTCGTATTAGGCGCCCCGTTCAGTCTGTACCTGATGGAAAGCGCACTCGCGCTCGGAACATACAGGGCCTGGAGACTGTTGTTTTGGACAGTCGCTATGTCGTTCGCGGCGGCAAAGATGAACCCAAGTCCGGCGTTGCTGGAAGCGAGCCGAGTCCAGCTGAAACGCGCGGAAACCTTCATTCCGCTATCCACCGCGTATATACCGGTGACAATTCTCGCCTTGCCCTGGGTGTCGATGTAGTGAACAGGCTCGAAGAAGTCAAGCGAAACAGAACCCTTCTCTACCCATTGGGCATACAGGATCATCACACCTTTGGGCCAATCGGACGAGGAGTAGCCATCGCTGTACCATATGCCCGTCCCGTCCGCCTTTGTGTTCCATCCGAGGAAATCATATCCCGCCCTGGTGTACGCGCCGTCATTCCTCTTCAGGGAGTGAACCGCTCCGTCCACCTGGAAGGCCTGAGCCGACATGCTGCCGGCACCGCCGTTCTCATCGAAGGACACAACAAGCAGTTTATCATTGGAAAAATATCCCTTCTTTCCCCTTTGTGCGTTGCCGTAGAACTTGTTCTCCACAAGATCCCACAGCCCAAGCTCTCCCGCCTTGTGCCCGCTGGGATAAAGCGCCGGATTCCCGGACAGAGACGCACCGATGTCCGAAACAAGCACCACCGGGATATAATTTCGCACAAGGTTCTCCTCTGCATCCCAGATCCTGCACGAATAAATCCTCGATCTGCCGTCTGTGCTGTTAATCGCGTCCGCGCCGTTTGCCCGGTGTCCGAACAGGGCAAGCGTCACATCATTATAGGCAACGTTCGCCGAGGTCGAATTTCCCGCGATGAGGCGCGTCTCCGCCGAGCCTGTGTACTTGGAGGCTGACGCCCTCCCACCGTAGCACTGCGCATCAATGCGGTATACCGTGTTCACGGGCTGCTGACCGTTCGTAACCAGTATTCCATTCAGGTGAAGACCTCCGCTCACGGTGCCTCCGCCGTCGATGTAGATGCCCCAGTTGCCACCCTTATAATTGACACCTATTACGTTGCTGTTGGCGTTGTCGCTCTTGCTATACTCAAGATCCACGCGGAACTTGCCCGACTGGATGTGGAGCCCCGTGTCGACACCAGCCCTTCCGATTTCTCCGGAGCCTTCGTTCTGGATATAGTCCATCACGGAATATACCGACAGAGTCTCTTCCTTTTTCCACTGTGCGAACAGGACAAGATCCTTGAAATCCGCCTTCTCAATTGTCCTGAGGTCGGAATAGGTGGTGCCTTTGCCGTTTGATTCGGTGTTCCAGCCGACAAAAGTGTAGCCATCGCGCTTGTACCTGCACTCCGAAAGATGGATATACTCGTCAGTTGACGAACTGAAGCTCTGGTCCGCCATCATGCCAAGTCCGCCGTTTCCCATGTACACAATCTTGTTTGTGTTCTCCACAACGCCTTTGCCGCTGGTGAACGGATAGAAACGGTCAGATACAAGGTCCCACAGTCCTGCTTCGTCCTTGTAATGATCCGTTCCGCCGTAGACCTTTGTGCTGCCCACAACAGGAGTATTTGGGCTCTGCGCTGTGTATACGCTGGACGCGCTTGTGAGGTCCACCGCAAGCACACACGGGACAAGGTTGAATATGTCGTTCTCGCCTTGGCTGAGCTTTACATAGAAGATGTCCCAGTTGATTCTGCCTGACACATCACTATCGTATATTTTGCCCGGACGACCCAAGAAATAGTCTCGCACGCCGCCTATGCCGACCGGCCACTTTATATCGAAGTTCTGATGCGGGGCCCACGTACCCACAAAGGCGCTGCCGTATGTGCCGACAGAGCTGCTGTCAAGATGGACAGAATTGCCTTGAGAAAGACCGAAATCAAACGCGTTGCTCACACCGTCGTACGTGAGGTTCACAGTGTCCCCAACAGTGATGGGTCCTATTTGGAAATTATTCAAGGATGCTACGTTCTCACTGTTCAATTCTGGCTGTACATTTATATAATAATAGACAGTGCTGTCATTCTTCTGAGCCATGAAGAAGGAAAAGCCGTTATTCATGGCTTTTTTATTGTAATCGTTATAGAACCCACGCGCTCCGAAGAACGACTGGAACTGAGAACGCGTTACTCCCGTGTTCGGGTTTTTCTCCGTTGTATTATACGGCAACACATCCACCACACGGTACTGGAGATCGAAGACAACATCGACTCCCCTGAGATACAGGTCGGTGTCGATATACGGCAGCGTACCCGCAACGTAGGTCCTCCGGAAGCCCAGCCAGTCCTTGCGATTGAAGAGGTTGTAGCTGATTGGGTTCGTCCACTTTGCGTACAGATCCACTCCGCTGTTCTGATGTTCCACCGCAAGCGATCCGCCTTCGCTATACCGCGAGACGCCGCCTCTCGTGAGGCTCCAGCCCATCATTTCACCAACAGAGTTTGTAAAGAGGTTTGTATGGAGCTTCTCGCTCTCCCCGATTATGCTGTATTTCAAGACACGCTGGACGCGGACGCGGCTGTCGCCGTCCGGTGTGCCGTC
>CAMKPI010000101.1 GCA_946414625.1 uncultured Spirochaetaceae bacterium
GATGTAGTCATCATAATCCAGTAAATTCCCATGACCTCCTGCGTCTCTCTGCTTCTTCAGATAATCAAAAGCCTTTTGGATCGGCACATATCGGAACAAGCGCTTCGGCAAATCCACTCTTCCATGGAGCAAGCTGCTGATTTCTTCCAGCGAGTATCTGCGCTTTCCCATCCGGTTCACCGTCGCCCAATTCCGGATCCCTGCTATTTGTATCCGCTTCGCGTTTTCCTGGAGGAATTTCCTGTCCGCTTTTGTTGTCAATGTCTTGAAAATCTCGTTCGGTGTCTTCCCGTGCCAATTGATGCCGCGAAAGGTATGCCCTCCCCAGATGCAGGTCCAGATGATCTGATAGAACCCCAGCTTCAGCAGGTATTCCATCGCTTCCCGCTTCGCGAACAGTTCAAATAGCTTGATGTAGGCACTGAATCCGTATGTGTTGGCAGCATGGAACTCGCTCCAGTTGCTCCATGCGAAAGGAGTCCCCTCGATGGCTTCATGCACCGATTCCGTGTTGAGATAGGCGTCTTTCTCCCACAGGTGGTAGAACGACCGCCTTTCCGTGATGGTCGTTGTTTTGATCCACACTTCCCTATTCCATGTCCCTTTCTCCACCTGCATCGCTCCATAGCCGTACACGAACAGCGTCAGGGAATCTTCGCGCAGGACTATCGCTGCGCACTGGTCCGCGAACTTCTTCCCTTCCGGCCACAGAGTTGCAACAATGCTCCTGCATCCGATGATGTTCGGGTCTTTGACGGATTTCTCATAGATGTAGAAGATTTTTTGCTGTCCGCATTTCCTCATGCTCCGCCAGGTATGCTTTACCTCCAAAGCCTTTCCGCAGGAGGGGCATACCGCGGTCTCGTTGTGCGTTGTCCGGTAAGGCATCCGGACCGCCGCCCGGCAGGCCGAGCATGTGCCGCCCCTCCTCTCCTCCCTGTCGTCAATGAAAAGGTAGTGCCGGAACTTGGACAGGATCCAATCCGTTTCATCGCTTGAAATATCCCGCCGGAAGTGCCCCTCCACGTCCTCCGGCTTCGGTCTGTATCCTTTATATCCTCGAAACATCCTTCCACCTCATCCGAAAAGTTCATTGAAGTCAAGCTTCAGGCCATCCTCTTTTTTCTGCGCTTCCTGTGCTTCCCGTATCTCAGCGGCCTTCCCTTCCGGCGGCGCCCACCGGGAGGCGCAGTTCTGGTAAAATGCGTACATCAGCCCGTCCTCCAGGAGCGCAGCCGGGTCCTCAACCCCGTAGTAAGCCAGTGTTGCTTCTTTTTCCTCTCTGTGGGAGAGGTAGCTTGCGTTCTTCTCCCTGTGCTTCTTGCTCGCCACATCCCGCATGTGGCCGAACGCCCCCTTGAGGCTTTTCTTTTCCGACAGGATCATCTCAGCCGCCCTCTCGTCAAAGTTCACCCAGGATTCCAAGAACAATGCAATCTCACCTTCTGCGGTGTCGATGTTTTCATATTCCTTCGCAATTTTCGTGAGCGCCTTCTTTTTTGCGTCCTCCATTTTCCTATTTCCCCTTTCCGATAAACTGCTATTCCCGATTCACCAAATCCCTCTCCACTCCATGCACTTGAGCGCCAGCCACGTCCCGACCACCACCATGATCACGCCAAACGCCGCTCCGGCCACAAAAACCGTCACGCCTTCCTTCGTCAAAGTGCTCATGATAACGCATCGCACCTCCTTGATCACATTACCCTGCTTTTCTCCGGAATGCCTCAATGTACGCTGTCACGGATGACTGCAGCACCTTCCTACGACATCCCGGCGGCGTCACCTCTTCCAAGGTTCCGTCCGCGATCAGCGCACCGACCTTGTTGACATTGACGCCAAGGGCCTCCGCCGCCTCCTTGATCGTGACCAGCCGTTCATCCTTCCCCTCCGTCTTGACCTGCAAGCCGGACATCTGCTGCTTCACGACAGCTCCCAGCTGCCGATCGAACTCCTTCAGCATCCTCTTGAGGGTTTTCTGCACCTCGCTCTCCACCGCCTTTGCCACCGCCTCCGCAATGACATCGTCGATCGTCTTTGCCATCCTCTCACCTCCGAAAAATCCATTCCTGCGGCTTGCCTGCAATCAGCCTCAAAACAACCGACCAACGGCGGCAGGAAAGTCCCTCCCTTTGCCGGTTGCAAAAATGTAAACTTGACCTCTCTTTTTGATTTTGATATTCTTGTGATGGATCGATCCACGGATATAAAACTCCATCAAAAAGGAGGTGGTGTTGTCATGAGTAAGATCATCTCTTACTTTATGATATGCCCTTGTTCCTTTGAAACGGGTGCTTCCGGCCAACGCGCTCCATTTGCGTATTTGTAAGTTGGCAGAAGCATCCGTGAAACATCGGCAAGGTATCCAGTAGAACCTCAGCTACTAAGCGGTGTTCTCCCCGAAGAAGCGCACGTCTCGATGCGCAGGCTCGTCGTGAAAAGCCTTGCAGGGGAAAAGGTTCAAATTGAGGAATGGGTCGTTCGTGTTCGAGACCACGGACGGCCTATTTTCTTTTCAAAATCTCCTCTACACCGCATTCAAGCGCAGCTACAAGGCGCTCAAGGTGGAGGGTGCTCATGAAGGAGTACGCCCCGTTCTCCCACTTGTTGACCGTCGATCGAGAAACCCCGATGCGGCTTGCCAGTTCTTCTTGTGTCAATCCTGCCGCCTTCCTCATGGAACGGATGCGGGCTCCTACTTCTTCCACTCTCTCCCCTCCTTAAAACAAACACTCAAAGGTGCAATCCAAGGGAAAGCGCCGCTGTGATCCCAAGCACCGCCACGGCGGCGCCCTTTTTTATGTGCTGAAGAATCCTTGCCTCTCTCCGCCTTTGCATCCTCTTCCTCGCCTTCATCAGGCGCCAGTCAAAATTCGTCATTCCATTTCCTCCGTTCTCCTGCGGCTTGCCTGCAATCAGCCTGTTATCTATGCTCTTCCCGAATTTCCTCATTCCTGAGCTTCATCCATTTCCTCAGTTCCTTCCGGAGCTGTTCCAGCTGACGCTTTGCCTCGGCCAGTTCCTTCTCCTTTGCCTGGATCTTCGCCGCCAGCAAAGCCCGCCTCGGTTCCTTCATCCTGTCCTACCCTCCTCAAAGCAGGAGACTGCTTCTCCCGGCTTTTCTCTCCGCTTCTTCGTACTCCATAGCCTGTTCTATGGTCGGGACACAAAGGTCCTCGTATGCGTCCCCAAATGTTTTCCCCAACCTGCTCCTACTGTCCGCATTCACCGCGAACCACATGGCTTCTTCCATTCCCCTTGGACATAGCATCATTTGTCTCCCCTCCTTTAAAATAAACGCTCAAACGATGGCACTGACACGAACCCTGTACTTCATTCTGCCACCTTCACTTTCTTGCACCGAGCGCAAATGTATTTCGTGCTTTTCTTCTTGTTTTCTTCCCAAACCGTCTCGACCGACTGCCAGTCGTGCTGCTCACATGGGCAAAGGATTTCTTCCAATTCGTGAATCCGCCATTCCAACCTGACTTCTTTCTGCCAACGTCCGCTGGCGATGCTGATTTTCACACCACTGAACAGAACCAACAGCATGATGAACGTCATCCACGGATGCTCCAAACACCATTCCAACATGACCCTCACCCCTCCTTCAAAACAAACTCCCGACCGCCGCCCTTCCCGTGGTATACTGGTGGCAGGAAAGGAGGTGATTGTAATGGCGTTTCTTCCTGTTCCTGCAAGCCAGTATTTTTCAGATTTCTCGTTCGACCTCGTAGAATATACAATCATACGCGGCAACGAGTCTCTCGGGACAGCCAAAGGGCTGACGAATACTGACGATAGCGGGCAGTATGTTTCATTCCTCATTGGAATCGACTTGCGTGTCGGCGATGTTCTTCAAAACGGATCCACCCGTCTTGAGGTCACCCGCCTATCCCTCGACTCCTACAACGGCGAAGATCAAATGGTCAACGCCTATTATCGTTGATACCGAGGTAGAATTCTCGGCTCATCCTGGCGAATTCATGCAGTGCTTCCTCGGCTGTGCACTCCTTTAGCACATCAATCGAGAATTCCGTGCTGATGAACTCACCGGAAAACTTCTTCCGGAACCGGCTGGCAGCCGCTACTGTCACGCCGGTTTCTTTTTTCTCTTCCACCCTCTCACCCCTCTTTCAAAACAAACTCTCAAACGCCGCCCTTCCCGTGGTATACTGTTGGCAGGAAGGGAGGTGATGATTATGTTTGACGTAGAATTTACCGACGACGAGGTGGACGCCATACTGGAAGCCTTGAATTTTCAGGATGGCTACAACGGGGAGGACATGTTTCTTGAAGATTCCTCCCATGACGAAATCCAGCCCAGCCCCATCGTGATTGCCTCTGCCAAGGCAAAATACGAAAGCAACAGCCCGGATGTCGAAATGACCGCCGACGAGGATCTTGCCACCTACATCGCCATCTGCGAGTTCAGCGAATTCGTTGAAGAATCGTATCGCGAGCTGCCTGAGCTCGAAGCTTTTCTCGATGTTCTTCCCACGTTGAAGCGTAAGCTCGAACGCCTGCCGATCGTCGCCGCTTGGCTCGCCTCACACGGTAAATAGGAAAACAAGGCCTGTACGGGTAAAGAATTGTTCCTCGTGAAAAATATCTTTGTATTTGCCGCGCCAACCACGCGGCTTTCTTTTTGCCTAATTCCACCCTCTCACCCCTCCTTCAAAACAAACTCTCAAACGTCGGCAGGGCTGCTGCGTCCTTGCCCCCTTCCGACAGGGCGATGCGCTTCCCTTCGACCAGTCCTTTTGCGTAGGACATGGCCGCAATCAGCAACTTATCCTCGCAGTCGGTGTTCCGGACGGCCTCGACAATGCGGGCGGTTTCCTTCTCAGCCTGTTCTCTCTCCTTCGTCATACACTCCCCCTCCTTTCCCCGCGGCCATATTCACTGTGAATATGGTATACTTGCCTGTTAAGGCAAGTATTTTGCATTTAGTGACTTTTAATCTCACTAAGTAAGTTTATATTTGTATTTTATCTTACTAAGTAAGTATTGTCAATATATTTTTCTTGCATTTTCTCACTGAGTAGGATATTATTACATAAAAAGGGGGCGAATAAATTGAAAAAAAATGTTATCAACGCTCAAATCAGGAAGTTGCGTAAGGCATTGAAGCTCAATCAAACAGAATTTGGAGAGAGAATTGGCCTAAAAAGTGGGGCTATTGGAAAGATGGAAAAAGATGGCGGCACTGTCATAGAACAGAATATAAAATTGATCTGCGAGAAGTTCAATGTCCGCCGGGAATGGCTGACGGAAGGCGCCGGCGAAATGCTGCAGGCCACGGAAGATACCCTTTTCTCCGCCTTTGCCAGGCGCTATCAGCTGACCAAGGCGGAGCAGAATGTGGCCCGCTACCTCCTGCAGCTCAGCACCGAAGAACGGCAAAGCATCCTTCAGCATATTCTTTCCATCGCCGACGCCGCCCGCTCCGCATCCGGCACATCCACCATCGATGAAAAGGTGGAAGCCTACCGCAAGGAGCTTGAGGAAGAAGAAAAGGGGAAGGCAAGGTCGTCAGCTTCACCCGATGCAGAAGAAAGCGCTTGAGGTAAAGAAAAGCCGCCCGTGATGGGCGGTGAAGGAAACTCTTGAATCTGTCATGTTTTGCCGACGTTGGCAAAATGATGTCAATGGCCAAAGGTGAAAAATCATTGAACTTA
>CAMKPI010000102.1 GCA_946414625.1 uncultured Spirochaetaceae bacterium
CTTCGGCGAGTACTTTGCTTTCGGTTATAACCGCGCGGCTATAATCATTGCGGGTCGTACTGAGGGACTGAAGTATTCGTATTACTTTGCTTCGCCCTATAAGGAAGCGGGCTACAACGTTCTCGTGATTGACAACAGGAGCCACGGGGAGTCGGACGGCACCCTCAATTCGCTCGGTCTTGTGGAATACAGGGATGTTCTTGCATGGGCCAGGTTTCTGCATGACGAGTTATATATCAGGAAAGTTGTGTTGCATGGCATCTGTATCGGCAGCGCCACCGCCCTGTATGCCGTATCCAGTCCGGATTGCCCGCAATATCTCGAGGGCTTGACTGCCGAGGGCATGTACACGAGTTTCAAGGCTTCATTCGCAGAACATGTGAAAGAAGAAGGAAAGCCGACTTTCCCGTTTGTATGGATTTTTTTCAGAATTGTAAAAAAACGGCTCGGCGTTGATGCGGCAAAGAAAGGCCCTGAAGCATTCATGAAGGATTTGAACCCTTCAAAGCGCATACTGATGCTCCATTCAAAAGAAGATTTATATTCTTTGCCTGAAAAGACTTATGCAATGTTTGAGACTTGCAGTGCCAAAGAGAAGAGATTTGTTTGGTTCGATCACGGAAGGCATTCTTTTGTTCGTATAAACAATTGTGAAGCTTACGACAGAGCAATTCGTGAATTTTGGAGATAGAGTCCCGGAGGAGAGAGCGGTTGTTCGGAATTGGCTTTTCAGCCTTTCGAAACTTGGTTCTCCAGGTTTTGGTCTTCAAGATTTGCCTTGAATTGCAGGGATGTGTTGCTTCCGGGTTTTGAGGTTCCGCTGTTTCATTGTCAGCCTTGGGGATCGGACAAACTGATGCGGCTGATTTTGAGGATTCCTTTTGCCAAAAACCTGATTGACACTGTGCTTTTTTTTTCCTAATATAATTTAGTTTTGATAGAATAAAGGCGGGTTTTTGCCCTTGCGTGGATCGAGCGGTTTTTGCCGGTGGCATGAATTGCTGAAAGTCGCGCTTCGGCAATTAATCATGCCTGGCGGAGGATAATATGAGCATAATCTTGATTATCCTTCTTTGTCTTTGCTGCATGGGTGCGGGGTGGTTGCTCCGCTATATGTATGGTAAGATAAAGCTTACTTCCGTCGAGCAGAAAGCCATCAGGCTGAACGACGAGGCGATAAAAGAGGCCGAAGCCAAAAGCAGGGAAATGCTGCTTGAAACCAGAGACAAGCTTTTGCAGGAGCAGTTACAGAACGAGAAGGAAAACCACGAGCAGCGCGCGGAGTTGCAGAAATTCGAGCGCAGACTTCAGCAAAAGGAAGAGAACCTTGAAAAGATAAGGGACGATCTGGATAGAACTCGGCAAAGTCAGCAGGACAAAGAAGCGAAACTTAAAGAACGTGAAAAGGTGCTTCAGACCAGCGAAGAACGCTGGGAAGAGGAGTTGGAGCGTGTTTCGTCAATGACCCGTGACGAGGCGAAGAGCCTTCTTCTTGAGAAGATGGAAAAGGCAGCGCGTCTTGACGGTCAGGCTTTGATCAATAAAATCGAGGCGGAAACTGAGGCAAAGGCGGACAAGCTTGCGCGCGACATTGTTGTCACAACGATTCAGCGTCTTGCGACAGAAGTCACCTCAGAAGCCACTGTTTCTTCGGTGAACCTTCCTTCCGATGAGATGAAAGGCAGGATCATAGGCCGCGAGGGGCGTAACATCAGAGCCCTTGAGACGCTCACCGGTGCTGACATCATCATAGACGACACACCGGAAGCGGTTGTGATCTCCTGTTTCGATCCGGTGCGAAAAGAGATTGCGAGAGTATCTCTCGAGCGGCTTGTTCAGGATGGACGGATTCATCCTGCAAGGATCGAGGAAGTGGTGAACAAGGTGACCCGTGAAGTGAATCGCATAGTGCAGGAGGAGGGTGAAAAGCTCTGCTTCGACCTGGGTTTCACCAATATCAGCGCCGAGATGACACGCAACCTCGGTAGGCTGTTCTTCCGCACAAGCTACGGTCAGAACGTTCTCCAGCATTCGCGAGAAGTGTCGGTGATTGCGTCGATGATTGCGGCGGAGGTCGGTGCAAATGTTGAGATTGCCCGGCGTGGCGGACTCTTGCACGATATCGGCAAGGGGCTTGTCTCCGAGACAGAATCCTCCCATGCCGAGCTTGGAGCGGACCTTGCAAAAAGGCTTGGCGAGGATCCTCGCGTTGTGAATGCGATCCAAAGCCACCACGGGGATGTGGAGCCGACTTGCATAGAGAGCATAATTGTGCAAGTTGCCGATGCGATAAGCGCGTCGCGGCCAGGGGCTCGACGCGAGAGCATGGACAACTATATCAAGCGACTTGAAAGCCTTGAGAATATTGCCGGACAGTTCGAGGGCGTTGAGAAGGCATTTGCCGTCCAGGCGGGCAGGGAGCTGAGAATCCTTGTGAACGCCTCTCAGGTGACCGACGACATGGCGCGCGAGACGGCAAAAGGGATAGCAAGTCGCATCGAGGCGGAGCTGCGCTACCCGGGACGTATCAAAGTGACCATCATTCGCGAAATGCGGGCAGTGGAATATGCAAGATAAGATTATTACAACCCTGTTGCTGGGCGACGTCTATGGCGAGTCCGGCTGCAGGGCCGTTTTTTTGAAGCTGAGGGATCTAGTTGACAAGACCCGTGCGGACTATGTTGTCGCAAACGGCGAAAACGCCAATGAGGGCTTCGGTCTTTCCGTAGCGAACATGAATCTCCTTTTCTCCAGCGGGGTGAATGTTATAACCAGCGGAAACCATATTTGGCAGTCGGAGGAGATAATTCCGTACCTAGACAGCGAGAAGAACTTGCTCCGTCCGGCAAATTATTCGTCCATGGTGCCGGGGCATGGATTTACGGTGACGAAGGAAATAGGCGTGGTGAACCTGATAGGACGGCAGATGCTCGTGCCTGCCGAAGATCCGTTCAAGGTTGCGACGGACATGGTTCGCCGTATCAGACAGCAGACGAAGACGATATTCGTGGATTTTCACGCGGAGAGCACTGAGGAGAAAGAGGCGCTCGCCTATTATCTTGATGGCACCGTCACGGCGGTGGTCGGCACTCATACTCATGTGCAGACCGCGGACGAGCGGATATTGGACGGAGGCACGGCGTATATCACCGATATCGGCATGTCAGGCCCGGAGGACTCGGTGATAGGCGGGGATGCCGCGGTCTCCGTAAGGCGTCAAAAAACTCAAATGCCGATAAAGGCTCAGCCTTCCAAAAATCCGGGATATTTGAGCGGTGTTATCGTGAAAAGCGACGCGTCTACCGGCAAGGCTGTTTCAATCGAACGTTTTACGGTATAAGGCAGCCGGTTTTTCAAGATGTCCAAAACTTCCATCACACGGCTTCTAATTCAAAAGGGACTTGCCGAGGATTCGGACAGAGCAATGGCTCTTCTGGCATGCAGAAACGTCTATGTAGACGGCGAGCTTTGCACAGACGGGAGATCTCTTTTCAGGTGCGACGCAAAAATCGATTTGGTTTACGGAAGATATGCTTCGAGAGGCGGCCTGAAACTTGAAAAAGCCTTTGATTGTTTTGAAATAGATGTATCAGGGCTTGTTGCTGTCGACGCCGGGGCATCCACAGGGGGATTTACCGACTGTCTTTTGCAGAGAGGTTCGCGTGTTGTGCATGCTGTTGACGTAGGGTTCAATCAGCTCTCATACCGGCTTCGAACAGATCCGAAAGTGATTGTCCACGAAAAAACAAACATTATGGCTCTCTCTTTACAGGATTTGGATCCGCCTCCGGACATTGCCACCGCGGATCTTTCGTTCAGATCGATAAGCGGTGCGGCAAGCCATATTCTGTCTCTCACAACGCAAAAAATTCTTATAGCTTTAGTAAAACCTCAGTTCGAGGTGCCAAAGGGAGCGGAAAATTTCAGCGGGGTGGTGCTGGATGATGACTTGATGCGCGAGACGCTTTGCGGCGTCTGGAGGGCTTTGGAGAGCGAGGGAGCAGGGATTTTCAATGCGTGTGAATCTCCGATACTGGGGCGCAAGGGCAACCGCGAATATTTGGTTCTGATCCGTCCGAAGACGCTTGGGGCGCGGGATGCGTTGTCTCTCACGGAATTTCTCTTGAAGTGTGGTATTGAGGATTGCGGTTCTGTGTAGAATTTGCTTTATTGAGAGACGCGGAGTCTACAGAATTTTGTGTGTCAGTTTTTTTTAATAATACGAGTCTCATTTGATTGACTGATTAAAAATAGCATAGCTTTATTGGTTCTTTTCTCCTGATAATACGAGCCGTCTTCAACGGTCTGTTTAAAATTTGAATAGCCTTTTGCGTCAGTGCTATTTGTTTAATAACACATGCCTCCTTCGACTCTGTGCTTCAATCAAGCAGAATTTTTTTCATGCAGGTTCAGTCTCAATTCTGCGCGAACTAAAATTCAAAGGATTTTAAAAAGTGTCTTGCACGTTCTGTTTCAGGACGCTCAAAAAAGGCTTTGGGGTTGTGACTTTCTTCTGCAATTTCGCCGTGCTCTAAAAAAAGCACTCTGTCGGCAATCGCTTTTGCAAAAGCCATTTCATGAGTGACTATCAGCATGGTGATGCCGCTTTTTGCAAGGTCCAAAACAACTTTCAGAACTTCATGTACCATTTCCGGATCAAGAGCTGCCGTAATCTCATCCAGGAGAAGTACCTTTGGATGCATTATAAGTGCCCTTACAATTGCAATTCGCTGCTTCTGTCCACCGGAGAGCTGTCTGGGAAAGTCGTTTTTTCGATTAGCTAATCCGACTCTTTCCAGAAGCTGCATTGCTTCTGATTCAACTTCTTCGCGATTTCTTTTTTGTACCTTGATTGGTGCCAGAATAATGTTTTCAAGAATGGTTTTATGCGGAAACAGATCGTAGCTTTGGAAAACCATTCCAATTTTTTGCCTCATGGATGAAATATTTTTTGCATCCTTTTGAATCGGCTTGCCATTTAGTTTGATTTCACCTCCCTGAATGACCTCGAGTCCATTGAGGCAGCGCAGAAAGGTGCTCTTCCCGCATCCGGAAGGACCGATAATAACGATTACCTCACCTTGCCTTACATCAAGATCAATGCTGTTCAGAATTGTATTCTGATTGAATTCCTTGTGAAGATTTTTGATCGATAAAAGAATTTTTTCCATTAAGACCACCTCTTTTCCAGATAGGCAGATAACTTACTGATAGGCCAGCAAATTAAAAAATAGAGCAGGAATACAACAGCAAAGACACCAAATGCCGCATTCGGAGAACTTCTTCTGTTTGCTTCAATAATCTGCTGAGAAACCTTTAATACCTCTACAATGCCGATGATCATGACAATGCTTGTTGTTTTTATCATTCTCGTAATTAGATTGATTGACAGCGGAATCAGCCTGCGGATCGTCTGAGGAAGGATTACATGAAAATAAACCTGCCTTTTATTCATACCCAGAGCCATTGCACTTTCATATTGGATTTCGGGGATGCTTATCAATGCGCCGCGCACCAGATCCCCCATTTCGGCAGCTCCCCAGAAACTGAATACAAGAACTGCAGAAATTTCTGCCCCTAAATTCCAGCCAAAAACTCTGGTACTTCCGAAATAGACAATAAACAAAAGAACCATTTGCGGCATGATTCGTACAATTTCCAGATA
>CAMKPI010000103.1 GCA_946414625.1 uncultured Spirochaetaceae bacterium
GGGCGGTGCGAATACATACTCCGCTGAAGCGAAGGCAAGGATGCTTGGAGTCGGCTCTGACGGAATGAAAAAGCACGGTATGGTGACGCTCGATTGCGCTCTCGAGATGGCTGAGGGCATTCACGGCGTTTCGGGATCTTCGGTGAGCGTTTCCATCACGGGTATTGCCGGTCCCGGCGGAGCGGAGGAAGGAAAGCCTGTGGGCACCGCATGCTTCGGTTTTTCCTCGTCGCAGCACGAATCGCAGAGTGTTCTTGTTAATATTCTGGCTCATTCGCGTGAATCGACACGTCGCAGGTTCGCGATAATTGCATTGATTTTGACAAATTTTTACTTAAACGGCGCCAACATTGTTGACATTGTCAATTCATGGAAATATATTTGATTCGTAATTTTTGAAAATCCATGGGACGCGGGCGATGTCTATGGCAAAATCCCGCTGGATCTTTTTTGGCGGTTTGTCGCGTCCTTTGCAAATCGAGAATTGTAATCGAGCAATGTAATTTTAATTCGTATTTATTCGCAATTCCGTGATGTTTAAATCCTTGGCTGACGCGCTTTTTTCCAGCGTGTTGCTGAAAGTCCGGTTTGTAATTGCATTGTATTGTCCTGTGGTATCACCGGCGTTGTTATCTGTGAACGGGAGTTTAAATGAACGAAGAAAGTAATGAGACAGTCAAATCAGGAAAAGTTGTTGTAAAAAGAAAAGTCAAGGCGGTGGCAAGGCTTACGGACGATGCCGTGGATGCCTCCGGTCTCTCTTTGAAAAATGATTTGAGCGGGGCTCTGGGAAGCGAGGTTCCTGGAACTACAAATATAGAGGATCTTTTCAAGCCTGGCGCCGCAAATGGCAGCTCTGGCGGGGAGTCGATTCCTTCGGCGGAAGCCTCTCCGGTTCGTAAGCGCCGGGGTCGACCGCCGAAAGCCGAAAAGTCGGCAGTGGAACCATCTCTTTCAGGGAAAGCCGGAGCGGATGTTTTTTCGGCAGGGTCTGCCGCTGAAGGCGCGTTGGATCCGGGACAGGATATCAAGCCGAAACGGAAATATACCCGTCGGAAGAAGGACGACGGATCCCTGTTTGCAAATTCTCCTGACGTCGAAGGAAGCCAGGCTTTGAGCTCGTCCCGCGGCGACATTGCGGACATTGGGGAGAGAAAGGACACCGATACGGGCTCCAATGATTCACAGTCTTCCGGAAGAGAGGACTTTGAAGACGCAAATAGGCAGCCTCAGGGTGTGCCCGGTCGTGATTCGGGTTTCAAAACCCAAACCCCTGAATCCCGCGGACAGCAGTCCGACTCAAGGCCAAATCCCGCCGATTCCGTTAAAACAACTCAGAAAGGGGAGCCCAGACGTCTGCACAGGGGCGACGATGGGCAAGGCTTCCAGAAATCCCGCGCAAAGGACAGACAGAGGAGCGGCCAGAACGCATACGAAGGGCAGGATGCGGTCAGGTATTCCCAAAACATCACAGATCGGAGGTATTCGCGAAACGGCGGATACGGAAACGCATCCTATGCGGATGGAGGCTATGCCGGGGCACCAGGCGCCGGATACAAAACGCCTTATTCCGGATACGGGAGCAATTCGCAGGGTGGCTCGGCTTATCGCGGAGAATACAGGGGAGAAGGATACGGCAGCGCTTCCGCATATCAAGGCGCGGGAGGCTCGGCATCCGGCTCTTACGGACAGAGCGGACCGAATTACGGGAACGGATCTCAAGACTCCTACGGAAACAACGGTTACTCATCCGGGAACTATGGCTCCTATGGTAATAACGGCTACGGCAGCGGCTTTTATGGAAACAATGCCGGGGGCAATCGGTATGGAAACGGAGGATCGTACAACGTAAATTCCCAGATCCCGACCTACGATAGTCAGCAGTTCGGAGGTCCCAGACAGACCTTCGATAACAGGGACAAACGGAAGGGACAGAAAAAGTATATCACGATGGAGGACATCTCCATTCCTGTGGAATTGTACGAGGAGCATCTCGCCAAGCGGATGCTGGTTCGGGAACTTGCCGAGCTGCCATTGCACAACCTGAAGCTAAAGCTCTGCGAGATGACAGGCGCCTCCTATGATGACTATGTTGAGTACAAGCATCAGGAGATTATGAACGAAATTGTCCGCCTCCATATTTCAGCTGGCGGAGTTGTTTATACAAAGGGCGTGTTGGAAGTGCTGCCGGACGGTTTTGGTTTTCTCAGGAGCCCCGCCAGCAGCTACATGTCCGGTCCTGAGGATGTCTATCTTGCATCCGGCATTATCAAGTATCTCAATCTGAAGACCGGGGATACGGTGGAAGGTACACTGAAGAACCCGAGCGAATCTGATAAGTTCTTTGCCATAAGTAAGATAGCGTTTGTAAACGGCGACGAGCCAATTGTGGCAAAAACAAGGGTGTCGTTTGATAACCTGGTTCCTCTGTATCCCGACAAGAGGATAAACCTCGAGACTCCGAGAACCGACGGGGATGTCTCCATGAGGATTGTGAACCTGTTCTGTCCGATAGGCAAGGGGCAGCGCGCGCTGATAACCGCGCCTCCGCGCACTGGAAAGACAATTCTCCTGCAGCAGATAGCCAACGCAATAACAGCCAACCATCCCGAGATCGAGTTGATAGTCCTTCTTGTCGACGAGAGACCGGAGGAGGTCACGGACATGAAGAGGCACGTGAAGGGCGAGGTGATCTCTTCGACTTTCGACGAGCAGGCAACGCGGCATGTGGCGGTGGCGGAGATGGTGATAGAGAAGGCAAAGCGTCTTGTGGAGCATAAGAAGGATGTTGTGATCCTGCTTGATTCGATAACGCGTCTTGCCAGAGCATACAATCAGACCGTGCCGGCCAGCGGGAAAATACTCTCCGGCGGGGTTGACTCCAACGCCTTGCATAAGCCCAAGAGATTCTTTGGAGCCGCCCGAAACATCGAGAATGGAGGGTCTCTTACAATTATTGCGTCTGCTTTGATCGAGACGGGTTCAAGAATGGATGAGGTGATCTTTGAGGAGTTCAAGGGAACGGGTAACAGCGAGATTGTTCTTGATAGGATGATGGCGGAGAGGAGGCTTTTCCCCGCGATTAACATCAAGAAGAGCGGTACGCGCCGCGAGGATCTGCTCCTGTCCGAAGAGGAGGCGAGCAAGATATGGATTCTCCGCAATACAGTGCTGAACCGGATGGAGGATTTTGATATCACCAGCCTTCTTGTTGACAAAATGAAGAAAACAAGCAATAATGAGGCGTTCTTGCGTTCGATGAACACGGGAAGCATACCCGTGAACTAGGACGGAGACGGCTCATTCCAGCCGGTTTGCGTCGGTGAACGAGTAAGAAGCCAAGCGCGCTTTGCCGTCGGTTCCGTACGTGCCGGACATATCATTGTTTGCTGTATAAAAGCCAGCGAAAGGAAGAATAAGATGAAAGAGAAGATTCATCCCAGCTATGAGCTGCAGGAAATCCGCTGCACATGCGGAAACGTGATCAAGACGAAAAGCACCGCAAAGAACCTTTCCGTTGAAATCTGTTCTGCGTGTCATCCGTTCTTTACCGGAACACAGAAGCTTGTCGACTCGACAGGTCGCGTGGAACGCTTCAACAAGCGCTACGGTATGAAAAGCGAGAAATAAACAATCTCGACAAACAAAAAAGCACCGCTATGGCGGTGTTTTTTTTGTTTTGGCGACTTTATCCTATTTTCTCCACAAGGCAACAAGGGTACTGTAATCAGTTTTATAGAGTGATGCGCGGCTTTTCACCTCTTCTGAAAGTAGTCTCTTGTCTGTGCGATATGCCTTTCTGACCCGCGCCTGTCCGTTTCTGCCGATCTGTACGCATAACGCACGCGTGTATAGCCTTTCGATTCCTTTGCATTCGGTGCTGTCTTCCATCAGCGAGCCTCGAAGCGGGAACATCATCGCAATGTCGATCACAGAGAGAATTTTGTAGCCATAAAGGTGCGCCCTTATTCCGAATTCCAGGGTTTGCCAGTATGCGGACTTTATCTCTGTGTCGTAGCCGCGGAGGCGTTGGAAATTCTTTCGGTTGTATATGCCGAGACCGAGAAACGGACAGATGTTCCTCTCGTCCTCTCCCTGGGGCATGGACGCTCTGCAGTCGATTATCTTATCCTCGTAGACCGGTTCTTTAACCGTCGGCACAAATTCGCGGTGCTTGTTGAATATGAGCGGGGTTTGAACTGTCAGGGTATCGTCGCGTTTGAAGCGCTGTGCTATGCTTTCCAGATTGAGCATGTCAAGGATTGTGATTGCATCCGTTCTCACGATCATAAAGTAAGACGAAGCGCATTCGGCAGACACGGCGTTTATCCGCTCGCCAAGCTCCGGAGGGGTCTTGAAGATGATGTAAGTGACATCCTTGTACCGTGCAGGGTTCTCCATCTCGGCGAATCTCGACTCGTATGTTATGACGATCAAGTCTCTGTTCAGGTTGGCATGGTACCAGTCCAGCGTACCCTGAAGGTCGTTCAAGTCCTTTGTGTCCATGATCGCCACCGACAGCTCCCGTCCTCTTTTCAGCGAGTCGTAGCCATAAATCGAGCCGTTCGCGGAGTAGATGCGGTAATTCTTTTCCATGCTTTGATTATAGCATGGCAAAGGGTTGCTTTCAACGCAAAACGGAATTCTAGAACATCCGTGGGGGTCTTATTTGAAAAGCTGCAAGATCTTAAGCAGCCGTTTCTTGAAGATAATCAACCATGTCATTATAATTGGAAATCCGAAACAGAGCCTTTTGCATGTCTTGCTGTTTAATGGGCTCGTGAAGTTTCAGAGGGGTATCTATGATCAACATAAAGGAATTGAGGACTCGCTACGACGAGATTAAGCAGAACATACAGAATCGAAATATGCGTGTGGACTTGGACGAGATAATCTCGTTGCAGGACAAGCGCGGGGCTCTGAAGCTGAAGGACGAGGAACTCAGAGCTAAGCGGAACGAGAATGCGTCGAAGATGAAGGGTCGCTTGTCCCCGGAGGAGAGGCAAAACCTGATAGAAGAAGGCAAAAGGCTGAAGGAGAACATCAGCACTGTTGAAGCGGATCTGGAGCGCCTGGACGCTGAATTTGCCTCTCTTGCCAGAACAATTCCGAACTACGCCCATCCTTCGGCTCCCGTTGGTAAAGAGGACAAGGATAGTACAGCGGTGAAGTTCGTAGGTGAGCCGACTCGCTTTTCTTTCAAGCCGCTCGACCACGTGCAGATTGGCGAGAAGCTTGATTTGATTGACTTTGAAACTGCCACCCGTGTTTCCGGTCCTAAGTTCTACTACCTTAAGAACGAGGCCGTGCTCCTGGAGATGGCGCTGGAGAACTACGCAATAAACATTGCGATGAAGCATGGTTTCACACCGTTCATCACTCCGGATGTGGCAAAGGAAGAGATACTTGAGGGCATTGGGTTCAATCCTCGCGGTGAGGAATCGAACATATACACTGTTGAAGGCACCGGTACCGCCCTTGTTGGAACAGCGGAGATCACCCTTGGGGGGTATTACAGCGGACGCATTCTCGACAAGAAGGATCTTCCGATCAAGATGACGGGGCTCTCTCACTGTTTCAGACGCGAGGCGGGAGCTGCAGGTCAGTTTTCCAAGGGACT
>CAMKPI010000104.1 GCA_946414625.1 uncultured Spirochaetaceae bacterium
GCCTCAGACAGTATTGTCATGATTTGAAAAACAATCCCGATGCGGTTTTCGATCCGAAGAAACCCGCCACCTATCCCGTGAGGTAATCCGGTAATCCATAGCCTCTGTTTCTATATTGTCTGTAAGGGAAAGAGTCTCGCTGAAATCAACGATTACTCAATGATGACTTAATAATCACTCAATAATCACGACAGGAGCGCGCGCTCAATTATGTTTACGCAGAGGTCCGGGCAGGGATATGCGGTCTCCTCAAGGCTCTTGCTGAACGGAATCGGGGTGTCCCGCCCCGATATGATAACAGGACTTGTCTTTAAGGCTCGGAAAGTGTCCTTGTCTCCTGTCACGGCTGCTGAGATCGCGTTTGCGATCCCTCCGAAAGCGGATGGATCCTGTATGATTGCCACGCGTCCCGTCTTCCGTACAGATTCCAGGATTGTTTTCGTGTCCAGCGGTTTAAGCGTGCCGAGGTCTACTACGGTGCAGCCGATGCCCTTCTTGGCGAGAAGATCCGCTGTTTCCATAGCCGTCCGTGTGGCGCGGGAGTATGAAACGATTGTGATGTCATTTCCGTTCTGGAGAATCCTCGCGCGTCCTATCTCGGGTCTCTGGGATTTCCGTGCCTCCGGATTCGCCGGGATGCCGCCATCGCTGAGATTCTCTGTTTTGAAGATCTGGGGTATGCTTACGCTTTCTGTGTCCGATTTTCTTTCAGACGAGGGCTTTCCTTCATTGCTGCGGCATGATGCCTCTTCAAACGGGAGCGCCGGTCCGCCGCACCTTTCGCGCTGCGCCGCATCTCCGCTTTCCGCTGCGTTTACGGACTCAGATCCTGCTTCAAACGGAAAATCAACGCCATATAGCATCTTGTGTTCGAAGAAGAGGACGGGGTTCGGATCTTTCACGGCTTCTCGCAGGAGGAAATATGCGCTTTCAGCGTCGGATGGAGCTACGATTTTAAGTCCGGAGAATCCGAGGAACGCAGCCTCGGGGCTCTGGGTGTGCTGCGGACCATGACCTGTGCCGCCGCCCTCGGGGAGGCGGAGAACAATCGGACAATTGAATTGGCCGCCCGACATGAAATGCATCTTCGCCGCATGGTTGATAATCGGATCCGATATGAGGGTGAAAAAATCGGCGTACATTATCTCCAGCACCATAGGAACGCCCATTGCGGCGGCTCCCACGGCGAGTCCTGCGAATCCTTCCTCTGACACTGGCGTGTCGACCACCTGTGACGGAAATTCAGCCCATAGCCCCTCGGTCACCTTGAAACAGCCGCCGTAGACACCCACGTCCTCACCCATGAGTGTGAGGAGGGGATTCTCCATCAACTCGTCCCGGAGGGCGGCGCGGATTGCTTGCCTGTATGTCATAGGAGGGTCTCCTCTGTTGTCCTGCTGCGGAGGGCGGGGCTGGTGTCTTTGAGAGCCGTCTGAGCCGTGCATTTCCCGCTCGCATCGCACTCCGTCCCGCTGCGGAGGGCGGGGCTGGTGTCTTTAAGAGCCGGCGAAGCATTGTATTCACTTCTCTCCCGGCACTTCTCTCCGGCTGCGTCTTTTTGGGAGTAAAGCGCGTGGCTCAGTGTGGCGCGAGGCGAGTACACAAGGCTTTCCGCTTCTTCCGGAGAGAGTATATCGTCTTTTAGCGCGAGCGCTTTCTCCGCTTCGCTTTCGATGAATTGCCTTGCCAGGGTCTCTATGTCCCGCAGCTCTCTTTCCAGGAGGACGCCGCGCGAGGCAAGGCGGCTTTCAAACAGGGATATCGGATCCTTTTCCAGCCACGCCGCTTCCTCTTCTCGGGACCTGTAAATCCTCCTGTCGTTTTTGGAATGTCCCTTCTGGCGGTATGTGACGGCCTCAATGAGAACGGGTCCGTTTCCGGCGGATATCGACTCTCTCGCGGAGCGTACCGCGGCGTAAACCTCTTCCACATCGTTTCCGTCCACCTGAACAGAAGAAATGTTGTAGGCCGCTGCCCTGTCTGAAATCCTTTTTGCGCTCACCATGTCGTGCACGCTTGCGCTCATTCCGTAGAGGTTGTTTTCAAGGTAGAAAAGCACCGGGAGGGACCATATTGATGCGAGGTTCATGCTTTCGTGGATGCTGCCGCGGCTGGATGCGCCGTCTCCGAAAATCGCGACGCTGATGTTTTTTGATTTGTTTTTTTTCAGGGCGAACGCCACGCCCGTTGCTAGCGGAACGCCGGAGCCTACAACAGCGGAAGAGCCGAGATTCCTCCGTTCTGCGTCAGGCATGTGCATGCTGCCGCCCAGCCCCATTGCAAGTCCGTGCCTGGAGCCTAGCATTTCCGAGAACATGGCAAACGGAGACGATCCCCTGGCAATAGTCACTCCGTGGCAGCGATGGGTGGGCACAATCCAGTCTTCCTCATCCAGCGCAAGGCAAAGCCCCGCTTCCGCTGCTTCCTGCCCTGTGGACAGGTGTGTGGTGCCGTGCATGACCCCATTCGAGAAGAGCTCTTCCGTTTTATCCTCGAAATACCGGCAGAGGAGCATCGTCCTCAAAGCCCTGATCCCGAGAGTCTTGTCAAACACCATTTTCATGTTCCCGAACCAGCATCAAGCCCTTTTGAAGGCTTCATTCTTCACTATCAATCAGAGCGTCTATGTCCATCTCGCACATCACGGCGGGCATGGCGCACATCCAGTTCTCCAGAACACTTGGGTGCACTTCGCCGAAAACCCCAAGAGTCTTGCCTTTCACAATGATCTTTGCGCAACGCCCCTCGATGAACCGCCCGTCGTTTTCCAGCGGCTCCAGGGAGTACTCTTTTTTCAGGAAGTACATGAGGGTGTAGACAAGGCTGTTCACGTCGTTGAATCCCATCGCCTTGTCGGCAGCAAGAAATCCAAGTGAATTCCGCGTCACAGTTCCGCTGTTGTCGGCATCGTCAAGATAGGCGACTTTGCCCACCTCGAAGATCTTGTGGGGATAGACCGCGCTCTGGCTTGCAGCCTCACTTTCGAGAAGCGACGGCAGGATGGACGGGCGCAGAGCCTCGTAGTTCTCGCTCATCGGGTTGGACACAAGCACAAGACGATCTTCCGGCATGTTCATGGAGACCGCGTATTCCTTGCGTGAACCCAGATAGTTGTACATCATTTCCTGGAAGCCCAGCCCTGTCATTATGTCCTTGATTCTTCTGCCTGTCTCCTCGGCTTTGGAAAGGCGCCCGATTGTGAAGTCCTTTGGGATTGTCGGCTCGAAGTTCGAGAGCCCGTGTCCGATCATGATGTCTTCCACAACATCCACCGCATGGAGGAAGTCGTTCCGGTATACCGGGCATTCTATTTCTATAATCGTTTTGCCTTCGGCGTCC
Organism: uncultured Spirochaetaceae bacterium; assembly: GCA_946414625.1. Classification (GTDB taxonomy): domain Bacteria; phylum Spirochaetota; class Spirochaetia; order Sphaerochaetales; family Sphaerochaetaceae; genus CAMKAB01. The sequence goes on from CAMKPI010000104.1 coordinate 3,340, forward strand.
TGCCTCGATATCGCGTCCACATCCATTCTTTGAAGAGCCTTGATGCACTCTCCCGCGGTAAGGCGCAGTCCCAGTACACGCTCAACATCGTCCAGAGTGCAGCGCGCCTTCTCTTGGAAGTAGTACGGCACTGTGATTTCCCGTCCGAATTCCGTGTCTTCCGGGAAGATAGCTTTGATAGGACGGATCCGGAAGCCCAGGTCTGCCATATCGCACGCCATGATGGACGCGCATAGGATAAGATCCTTCAGTCCTGGTCCGCTCATTTCAATGAAGAGGCTGCTGTCACCAACCTGAACCGCACCTACGTCTGCGCTGTTTATCACAGGCGGCATTGAAAGCGTGCGGGCGGTGTCGTCGTAGAGATGTGGGTAGACAGGCTTGTCCTTGATGATATAGCCGTATTCCTGACCCTTGGGGTGCTTCTCGAGGATCTCTCTCATTGTGAGCTTCTCCTCCATGTGAAGAGGGATGAAGCTGGTCGTATCCGGGTCGGCGCCGTCGTAATGCACAGGATATTTTATCAACTCGTCACGGTAGATCCCCATGGCTATGGTGCGTCTCTTGCGTCCGAATCCGGAGCAGAGCTTTTCCTGGTTCTGGATCAGGGCAAGAAGAATTTCCTCCGTCACAACACAGCCGTCCGCGCCGAAAGCGATGCTGTACGGGCGCACTTCCTTTGCGCGAGGTCCGACGACCAAGGTTCTGCTTTCGCTATCCTGTGTTTTTTCCTTTGTGGAAAAGAAGTTGTACCGGGTGCGTTTTGACGGGTCGAGGTATGTCTTCAGTGCCCGTGAGAGCCCCATCGCAGACCAAAGATCAGGCCTGTTGGTGTCGTTTAGCTCTATTTTCAGTGTTCCTGTGGCCTTGTCATGGGAGTCGAGCTCCGCTTTGGCTACAGGGAAAATGTCCTCCAGCTCCTTGTCTGTGAATGATTTGCCGAGCAGTCCGAAAAAGGCCTTCTCCGTGGTTTCAAATTTTGGCATTACGCAATCCTTGTTCCTGATGTGATATTTGGTTTTTTGTTCGTTTCGGGTCCTGTGGCACAAGCGGCAAACGGAGACGAAACGTTTACAAGCGAAGTCTCCGGCTCCATTCTGCCGCGGGCTAAGTTCCGGTGTCCTGAGCCAGAGCAGCGCGTACGTCGCGTGCAGCGCAGATCCGGCTCATGGTCGAGGGTCTTGCCTGCGACGTTTCGGTGTCTTGCGCCAGACCGGTGCGTGCGGCATGTACGGCGCAGAGCCGGTTCTAAGGCTCGACTTGCGTAAACGATGCAATCTCGATGGAGCGTCGCTTTTCGAGTCGGACAGGCACGTACAGTGCAGCGCAGAGCCGGTTTCTGGACGATGGTCTTGCCTGTGACGTTTCGGTGGCTTGCGCCAGACCGGTGCGTGCGGCATGTACAGCGCAGACCCTTTTCATCCAGCGTCTGTGTCGACCTGTGCAAAGACCCTGGAGAATCGCTTTATGCGTCAGCCGCGTCGCGTGCGAACGGATTCGATGTTCGGCGTGAACAGCTCCCGGATGTCCGACAGCCCCAGGTTCATCAGTGCCATGCGGTCGATTCCCAGCCCCCATGCGAGAACCGGTTCGTCAACCCCGAGGCTTCGCGTCACCTCAGGCCGGAAAATCCCAGACCCGCCCAGCTCGAACCATCCGAGGGTCGGATGCTTGATATGTATCTCAATCGAGGGTTCGGTGAAGGGGAAATAGCCTGGAACATATTTGAAATCGGTGGCACCGGCAATCTCCGTGGCGAACATCTTCAGTAGACCCAAGAGATCCCTGAGGTTAGCCTCCCGTCCGATTACAATCCCCTCGGTCTGGTAAAAGTCGGCGCCGTGCGTGGCGTCCACCTCGTCGTATCTGAAGCAGCGAACAACACCGAAGTACTTGCCGGGTTTCTTGCATTTCGTGAGCTGGTGAGCTGAGAGAACCGTCCCCTGGCTGCGGAGGACTTGCCTGCGGGTGAACTCGCGGTCGAACTTGTAGTTCCAGCCGCGCGAGCCTGTGTCTCCGCCGTCCTCGTGGGCTGATGCGACGCGTGAGAGCCAAGGCTCTTCTATTTCTTTGCAATGTACGGGATTCTTAACGTAGTAGACATCATGGATGTCGCGTGCTGAATGGAACTGTGGCATGAAAAGCGCATCCCCGTTCCAGAATTCGTTTTCCACAAGCGGTCCGTCAAACTCTTCAAAACCCAGT
>CAMKPI010000105.1 GCA_946414625.1 uncultured Spirochaetaceae bacterium
GTGGAGGTCTTTACATAACTTACTTATAGGAGAAATTTTTTATATATAGGGAAAGGTTGGGAATAGACATCCTCCCGACCATCACACATCCTTGAAATCCCATATTTGACGGGGGTTGAGCGATATGCTTGAAAAAATAATCGAACATAAACTTGTAAAGGCGGCGAAGGAACGCGGGGGCTTGGCTTGGAAGTTCACGTCTCCGGGCACATCCGGCGTTCCCGACCGCATAATTCTCTTACGTGACGGGAAAGTTGGCTTTGTCGAGGTCAAGGCGCCGGGGAAGAAGACACGCCCAATACAGGAGCGACGGATACACGAGCTTCGGAGGCTTGGCTTCTACGCTGCCGTCATCGACGGGGCGGAGCAGATCGGGGGTGTGCTGGATGAGATTGGAGGCGAGAAAAATGCCCCTTGTTAAATGCGATTTTTGCGGCAAGGAAATGATTCGTTGCCCATCGCACATACACAGACACAACTTTTGCAGCCGGCAGTGCCTGGCAGATTACTCAAGCAAAAGCAGAAATCCTGAAAGGTATGGTACGCTGAAAGATTACACGAACATTTCTGCTACATTCACCAGACTGAACAGGGTGATGAACAAAAGCAGGATGACAGCCGAGGTCCGGACAAAACTTCGTCTGGCGCGTGTCAATTCCGGCGCTGGCGTGGCATATCCCAAATATTACGGGCGGCATGAGCATAGGGTGGTTGCTGAGCGAATCCTTGGCAGATCGCTGAAAACGGGGGAGGTCGTCCACCACATTGACGGGAACGTCAGGAACAACAGCCCCGAGAATTTGCGGATTTTTGCGTCGCAGGCCGAGCACGCAAAGTTTCATGCCGAATTGAATGCTGTGCTAAAGATGATTAATAGTTAGGAGGTGATGCCCTATGAAGTTCGTGCCGCATGATTATCAGCAGTACGCTGTCGATTTTATCGAGAGCCATGAAGAAGCCGCTGTTCTCCTGGACATGGGCTTGGGTTGAGGCAAGACGGTCATAACGCTCACGGCTTTGAGCGACCTTCTTTTTGATAGTTTTGAAGTCAGCCGGGTGCTGGTCATCGCGCCCCTCCGCGTGGCGAGGGACACGTGGCCGGCAGAGCTTCGGAAATGGGAGCATCTGAAGGGGCTGACGTATTCCGTCGCCGTCGGGACGGAGGAGGAGCGGAGGGCTGCTCTCCGGGAACGGACGGTTATCCACATTATCAACAGAGAAAATGTGGATTGGCTTGTTAATAAAAGCGGCATCCCATTCTATTACGACATGGTGGTTATCGACGAGCTGTCGAGCTTCAAATCCCACCAGACAAAGCGGTTCAGGGCGCTGATGAAGGTGCGCCCAAAGGTGAAGCGCATCGTCGGGCTGACGGGGACGCCGTCGAGCAACGGACTCATGGACCTCTGGGCGGAGTTCCGCCTGCTGGATATGGGAAAGCGGCTGGGGCGGTTCATCGGGCAGTATCGCGAGGCGTTCTTTGTCCCGGACAAGAGGAACCAGCATATGATCTTCAGCTACACACCTAAGAGTGGCGCAGAGGAAGAAATCTATCGGCAGATCTCGGATATCACGATCTCGATGAAGGCGGGGGATTTTCTGGAAATGCCGGAGCGTATCGAAAGCGAGGTGGTCGTTGCCCTTTCCGAAAAGGAGCGGGCGCGGTATGAGCGCATGAAAACGGAGATGGTCCTGGAGCTTGGCGGCACGGAAATCGACGCCGTGAGCGCGGCGGCTCTCTCCAACAAGCTCCTGCAGATGGCCAACGGCGCTGTCTATGATGAGGAGGGGAACTCTACCGCGCTACACTCTCGAAAATTAGATGCCCTGGAAGATATCATCGAGGCGGCGAACGGGAAGCCGCTCCTTGTGGCCTACTGGTACAAGCACGACCGGGAGCGCATCATGGCGCGGTTTGACGCGAGGGACATCAAGACGAGTGCGGACATCAGCGACTGGAACGCCGGGAAAATCCCCGTGGCGCTGATCCATCCGGCTTCGGCGGGGCACGGACTCAACCTTCAGGAGGGCGGTTCGGCGCTGGTGTGGTTCGGATTGACCTGGAGTCTTGAACTTTATCAGCAGACAAACGCGAGGCTTTGGCGGCAGGGGCAGAAAAGCACCGTGGTGATCCAGCATATAATCGCCAAAGACACTATCGACGAGAGGGTTCTCGCTACACTGGCAAAGAAAGACAAGACGCAGGCTGCGCTGATCGAGGCGGTCAAGGCGGAATTAGGGGGCGAAAACAATGGAACCATATGAGGACCTGGCGAACGCCATCATCCTTCTGGCGGTGAAAGACTGGCGGATGGCGGCGAAAACGCTGAAAAGGAAGCCGGACAACGCCTGGGCGTGGCAGATAAAGCGGGAATGCGTGGCGTTCTTCCGGTCACAGTGGTTCGGGAGACTCACGCGTGTAGACGGGATCATGCTTTTAGAGATGTTAGAAAAGGAGGCAGAGAGCCATGACGAGCAAAGAATTTCTGCGGCAGGCCTATCGGCTTGACCAGCGGATACAAAGCGACATTGAGGAGTTGGCGCGGCTTCGGGCGATGTCCGTAGGCATCTCGGCACCCGTCTCCGGGGAAAAGGTGCAGGCGAGCCTTCCCTCAGACGCGCCTTTCGCACGGTGTGTAGAAAAGATACTCCTGCTGGAAGAGAAGATAAACGCGGAGATCGACGTCCTCGTTGGGCTTAAGGAGCAGATACGGGAGGTCATCGCGGCGGTTTCCAACACGGACGAGCAAATGGTTCTCCGCTGCCGGTATGTCCACAATATGACCTGGGAGGAAATCGGAAGCGAGATGAAGGCAAACGCGCGGACGGTCCGCCGGTGGCACGGGGCAGCCCTTCTTCACGTAGCCATGCCAAAAAATCCGATAAAAATTTGAAATCTGCCCTAAAATGTCCAGCTTTGCCCTATGACGCCCACCTGCCGTTTGTGATATAGTATTCTCGGCAGAAAAGTCAGGAAGGCCCCGCGCATAAAACACGCGGGGCTTTTTCATTGGAGGGGGCGGCGTGATGCCGAGGAAAGCGAAGAAGCCGTGCAAATATCCCGGCTGCCCGAAGCTGACGGACGGGACTTACTGCGAGGAGCACGGGCGCGTCGCGCGGCAGCATTACGAGCGCTTCGCGCGGGGGTACGACACGCACGAGCGGTACGGCAGCGCGTGGCAGAAGCTCCGCGACAGATACCTCGCGGCGCACCCGCTCTGCGAAAAATGCGCGGCAAACGGGCGGTACGTCAAAGCCGTGATGGTGCATCACGCGAAGCCAATCACGGACGGCGGGACAAACGACGCGGAAAATCTGATGAGCCTTTGCGCGTCTTGCCATGAGAAGATGCATCGGCGGGGGCATAATGCCTGATTCTTTCCAATCCGCGCCCCAATTGGGGGCGGAGGGGGGCTAAAATCCACAGCCCTTGCAGGAGTAGGAGCGGCGCCCACCCTCACGCACAAAAAACGGATTTCAAACGGGGTATTAACCCCGGACCGGCAGGAATCGCCGCATTTCCCACGGGGCGCGGATAGTTTTGCACGGGGAAAACGGCGACGGGATTGAATATCTTTGAAAAAACGCTCGAATTCCGGGCGTTTTCTTTGATTTATCTTTGAAAAAACGGGAGGTGATGGCGATGGCGAAAGACGGGACGAACCGGGGCGGTGCACGGGCGGGCGCCGGACGCAAGAAAAAGGCGCTGGTGGACAAGGTCGCGGAAGGCCGCACGGACAATCTCAAAGTCCTGCCGACGCCCGCCGATCTCGCTGGCGAGACCATGCCGCCCATCCATGAATTCATGAAAGCAAAACAGCGCGGAGGAAGAGACCTCTGCGCTGTTGCTGTTTATGAGAATGTGTGGAACTGGCTGAACGAGAAGGGCTGTGCTTCGCTCGTCAATCCGACGCTCCTGCAGCAGTATGCCATGAGCGTTTCCCGCTGGATTCAGTGTGAGGAAACCATCTCCGAGTTCGGCTTCCTCGCCAAGCACCCGACCACGGGCGCGGCGATTGCTTCGCCTTATGTCGCCATGAGCCAGCAATATATGAAGCAAGTGAATCAGATTTGGTACCAGATTTACCAAATCGTGAAGGAAAACTGCTCCGTGGACTACCAGGGCGAAAGCCCGCAGGACGATGTGATGGAACGTCTGCTTCGGGCGAGGCGGGGCGTTTGAGGGCAAAAGAAAAACCCCGCTCATGCGGGGCTTGAGGTTTCTTTGAGGCGGAACGGGTAGAAAAGCAACGCGCAAACGGCACTGAAAGTCCATTTCAAGAGGAGGCCCATTGCCAACACCATGGGGCCGAAGATTTCGAGCAGAGCGAAAAAGAAGTAACACCCGAAAAGGAGCACGAGGGGAACACATACGAGAGCCATCAACATTGTTTCCACCGCCTTTCGTGAACTGTCCGTTAATCAACTGCCTCAAGTGTACTACAGAAAATGTGTTTTTGCATGAAAACTACGTGGAGGTGTATATCTTGGCAAACACGGAGAGGTTTGAGAAAGTTCCCATCGAGAAACTCGTCCCATATATCCGCAATGCGCGTACACACAGCAAGGAGCAGATTCTTCAGATTCGCGCGTCGTTACGGGAGTTCGGGTTCGTGACGCCCGTAATTATAGACGAAAAATATAGCGTTATCGCGGGGCACGGCAGGATCATGGCGGCGAAGGATGAGGGCATCACCGAGATTCCGTGTGTATTCGCGGAGAACCTGACCGAGGCGCAGAAGAAAGCGTATATCCTCGCGGACAACCGCCTCGCGATGAACGCGGGATGGGACGAGGAAATGCTGGCGGTCGAGATTGCCGATTTGCAGGGCGCTGACTTTGATGTGTCTCTCCTCGGGTTCACGGACGCCGAAATGAACAAGCTGCTGGACGGCGACTCCGAAGCCGAGGAAGACGATTTCGATGTGGACGGGGAACTGGAGAAGCCGTGCTTCTCGAAATTCGGCGACGTCTGGCATCTCGGCAATCACCGCGTCATCTGCGGGGATTCGACGATACCGGAGACATACACGCTCCTGCTCGGCAAAACGAAGGTCAATCTCGTCTGCACCGATCCGCCGTACATGGTCAATCTCGAAAGTACATCGGGGAAAATCAAGAACGACGACCTCTCCGACATGGAAGCCTACGATTTCATATTCAGGGCGCTGTCCTGTTTTCGCGAGAGTATGGCGAAGGACGCGTCCATCTATATGTTCTACGCCACGGCGAAGGCCCGGCTTTTCCACGACGCCTATGAGGATGCAGGGTTCAAGGTCGGCGCGGGGCTGGTCTGGAAAAAGAACCGGCTGGTGCTGACCCGCACGGACTGGAAATACAACCATGAGCCGATCATCTGGGGCTGGCGCAAGGACGGAAAGCACAAATGGTACGGTGACCAGAAGCAGACCAGTGTGTTCGAGTTCGACCGCATCAAGGATTCCAAGAAGGACGGCTGCGGCCATCCGAGCAGCAAGCCTGTCCCCATGCTGGCGTACCCCATCAAGCAGTGCACGCAGAC
>CAMKPI010000106.1 GCA_946414625.1 uncultured Spirochaetaceae bacterium
AAGAAATGCCTGGGCGCACGCGACATGGCGGAAAAAAACCGCCAGCTCCAAAAAGAGCTTGACGACATAAAGAACAGGAACGCCTATGGGAAGATCATCGGTCGAAGTCAGAAAATCGTCCGGCTTCTTGATACGATTCAGCAGATAGCCCCCTCCAGGGCGTCGGTCCTGATAACCGGAGAAAGCGGGGTGGGAAAGGAGCTTGTGGCAGATGCCATAGTGAATTTTTCCGACAGAAAGGACGGACCGTTCGTGAAGGTTCACTGCGCCGCGCTGAACGCGAACCTTCTCGAAAGCGAGCTCTTCGGTCATGTCAAAGGCGCGTTCACCGGAGCGGTATCCGACAAGAAAGGACGCTTTGAGCAGGCAAACGGCGGGACTATTTTTCTTGACGAGATCGGAGAGATAGACGGGAGTACGCAAATCAAACTCCTCAGGGTGCTCCAGGAGCGCGAGTTCGAGCGGGTTGGAGACGGACGCACAATCAAAACGGATGTGAGGGTGATTTCCGCCACGAACAGGAACCTGGAAGAGGAGATACGCAAAGGAAATTTCCGCGAGGATCTATATTACAGATTGAATGTGGTGAACCTTGTGGTGCCTCCACTCAGGGAGAGGCGGGAAGATCTGTTCCTGCTGTCAACAAACTTCCTCAATGAGTTCGCCCGTGAGAACGGAAGGGAAATTACCGGGTTTTCTAACGAGGCCAAGGCGGCAATCGACAGATATTCCTGGCCTGGGAATATCCGGGAGCTTCGCAACTGCGTAGAGAGTGCTGTTGTGATGTGCAGGGGCAACACTATCGAGCTGTCTGACCTGCCTCCGTCGGTCAGCCACGCCGCTACAGGACAAGAAGTCGCGCTCCCTCTTGGAACCACTCTGGAAGCCGCGGAGAAGGCTTATATACTAAGCACTCTCGATCTTTGCGGCGGAAACCGCACCAAAGCAGCCGAAATGCTTGGAATCGGACGCAAGACGATACACAGAAAGCTATCAGAATACGCAGCGGAGACGTAATGGCAGATTTTTCCTCACAAATGTCTTCCGATGCTCCAGAATCCGATATCAACCCCGAGACCTTTACAGAAGCGGATCTTGTAGACATTTTCTCGCTTAACGGCTTACTCGCCCTCAACATCCCGGGCTACGAGAAGAGAGAAGGCCAGTTTCAGATGGCTCTTGATGCCCTGGAATGCTACAGAAAACCCTCTGTATATGCCGTGGAGGCGGGCACAGGAATTGGGAAAAGCTTTGCATATCTCATTCCAGCGCTGTTTTACGCATATAAGGATCCATCCAGCCGCACGGTTATCGCAACTTCGACAATCCCGCTGCAAAAGCAGCTTCTTGAAAAGGATATCCCCTCTCTTTTCCGCGTATTCGGGAAAGAGGTAAAAACCGCGCTGGCAGTGGGGAGGGGTAATTATATTTGTCTCCGAAGGCTGGAGGATTCAGTAGCGGACCTCCCGTCCCTTTTCCTTGATGATGCGGAGTCAGGAGAAACTCTCCGCGGTGAGGTCTATGCCGGAGCACATCGCGCGCTGTCCCAGATAGAAGCGGATCTGTACAATATTTATCGCTTCTCCAAACAGACGCGGACCGGCCTGAAAGAGGACTACAAAGGAGGGCTGCATAGTGCAGTCTGGGCAGAAGTGTCTAGCGACGCGGATCTGTGCGTTGCTCAAAGGTGTCCGTTTTATCAGAAATGCTTCTATTTCAGGGCCAAGAGGAGTCTTTCTGCGGCAAGCATTGTGGTTTGTAATCATCATCTCCTGTTCACCGACTGCAAATACAGAAGCGAGAATTCTACGCCTTACTCGGAGGATTCGGTTCTTCCGGCCTTCAGTCGCCTTGTCATCGACGAGGCGCATAACATCGACAGCAATGCGTTAAGCAGATTCACCGACGAATATTCGGCAAAAATCCTGAGATACGCAACGAGTAGAATTTTCTCACATGGCGGAGGCAAAACAAGCAATGCACAGACCCCTTCCCGAAGGGAATCCGGAATTTCTCGCACATATGCCGCGCCATCTGCGTCTCGCGGATCAAAACTCTCGAATGGGATTGGCTTCTCAGCCGCGGGTGTTGAGCGGATTGGTGCAACGCTGTTGGAGAAGCTCTCTTATATGTCTGGAAGTCCGGAATTGGAATCCGCCGCCGCTGGGATCATAAAACTCATAGATCTCTCTCTGATGTACGCAGACAGCTTGAACAGCTCTGTCTTGGCAAAGTTTAAAGACAATCGTTCATGCCTCATCAATGAGGGTAATTTCCAGGCTTTTCGCAAAGATCTCAGCGCTTTCTCAGACGCATTGCTCAAAACCGGACAGGAACTTGTCGAATCTCTGCGCCGATTTGCTAAATCCTATCCCTCTACGGATGAGACAGAGCGGTATCTGAACGAATTCAGGGTATATTCGGAAAGAATTGAGGCTGTTTTTGCGGTATTGCGGGAATTCATGACAGATTCCGGATGGGAAGAGAGCATACGCAGCGTTGAGATACGTGACAATTCCATGCGAAAAGCCGGCGATGTCGCGACGCTCAGGATAATGCCGCTGGATGTTTCAGCGCTTCTCAGAGACGGATTGTTTGCAAAGGTGAGGAGTGTTTTCTGCACCAGCGCAACCCTCGACGTAGGGGACGGATTCCGTTTTTGGCTGCGTTACGCAGGGCTTCCCGCCCCGGAGAAAAAGCTTGTCACACGCTCTTATGGCTCTCCTTTTGACTACAAGGAGAACCTGATGCTTTTAACTCCCTACGACGCGAAGGACTACACCCTCTCGGAGAAGGATGCGTATACGATCTATGTCACACAGGCAATAGAAAATGCAGTCTCGATGGCGGGCGGCGGCGCTCTGGTACTCTTCACGGGATACGAGATGATGCGAACCGTTTATGGCAACCTCAAAAGCCGTTTTGCGTTGATGGGAATCAGGGTGATGGTACAGGGGGAAATGGAAAGGTATGAACTTCTTGAAGAATTCAAAAACGACCGCGACAGCGTTCTGTTCGCAACAAGCTCATTTTGGGAAGGTGTTGATGCGCCAGGTGACACGCTCCGCCTTGTGATAATAACAAAGCTGCCGTTTGGAAATCCTTCCGAACCCGTGACACGCGCGCGTGAGGATTGTATTGAACGGGCTGGGGGGAGCGGATTCTTTGATTTGCTTCTTCCGGACGCGATAATCCGCCTTAAACAAGGCTTTGGACGCCTCATACGCCACACTGGCGACAGAGGTATTGTGCTTATTCTGGATTCCCGGATTGTAAAGAAGAGCTACGGACGCCACATGATGGGGGCCCTTCCGGAGTGCTACCATCCCGAATGTACCACCTCTACGATAGGAGAGCGGATCGAGAATTTCCTCTACTGAGGAAAGACTGTCCCGTCTGTGTTTTTACAGAGGTTTCATGGATTCGGGCATGTGCTGCCACAGCCAATATATGCTGATTCAACGTTGTGTCTTTGTGTCTTGATTTCTTAGGCTGAACATGCCAAATCTCTTTGATTCTGCCTGAATTTGTGATATAATCTCTGTATGGCTACAAAGAAAACAGACGCAGAGAACGCGATGCCTAAGGTAGGGAAGACGGTTAAGCCGGCAAAAGAGGCGAAAACCTCCGAAGAGAAAAAGACTTCTGCAAAAACCGCTGCAAAGAAATCAGCAGCGACTGTTTCAGATGAGATAACATCTTCTTCAAAGAAAACAGCGGAAATATCTGCAGCTAAATCTTCAAAATCTGTTTCTTCAAAGGCTGAAAAAGTCTCTGCAGGGTCTGCAAAATCCGCCGCCTCAAAGGCTGGTAAATCCCTTGTAAAGTCAGCAAAATCCTCAGGCTCAAAAGACTCAAAGGATTTACTAAAGACTGGATCCGGTTCGATTGAGAAAGAATCTTCGGCAGGAAAAGCCTCAGAAGAAAAAAATAAAACCAAGAAAAAAACCGGGAGCGCGTCTGAAGCTGCCAAAAAAGAGTCAAAGGTGGCGCCAAATAAGACGGACACCGCAGCCGCTTCGGTGAAAGCTTTGGAAGAAGCAAAGAAAAAAACGGGAAAATCTTCAAAGGATTCCGTTGTCGCGGCAAATAGTGTAGACAAGGAGACCTTGGATCAAAAGACCGCAGGAAAATCCTCCAAAGCGGCGGGCAGTTCGGGAAAACCTAAAAAAAAGGATGAAGCCGCGCCTTCTATGAAGAATGCTGGCGCCACGGCGAGAGAGGCGGAAAAAGCGACTGTGACGGCTAAGGCTCCGGATCAGGAAAAGAAGACTGAAAAAAGAAAAACCGATTCGAAGAAGAAGGATGGGGTAACGCAAAATAAAGCGCCCGAGATATCTGAAACTGAGAAAGTCGGGAACAAGACTTCCGGCAAGGCTCTAAAGCAGGAATCAAAGACATCTGCTGCTGAAAACAAGTCTGACAAGACCGACAAGATCCTTGACGACTCAAAAAAAAGCCCTCTCAAAAAGGTAAGCGGGAAAACCAAAGAGAAAAATAGCAAAGAAGAAGACTTCGATTCAAAAATGGAAGCGCCGAATAAGCCTCTCGCGAAGAAAGGCGTTGCAGAGGGGAATATCGCCGCAAAAAGCCCTTCGACAGGGGTGATGAAGGATTCCAAAAAAACCACGGCAAAAACGACTGCGTCCGAAAAGGAAGCGGGCGGGAAACAGGCGGCTCCGGAATCTGCAAAACGTGGGAAGGAGGCTCCTCCTGTAAAGAAAAATCTTGAGATTATCTATCAGGTTGGGCAGCATGTGGTCTATCCATTGCAAGGAGTCGGGCTTGTTAAAAATATACGCGAAAAGGAAGTTCACGGAGAGAAAAAAACTTTCTACGTGATTTATTTCGACATTTCGGATATGACGATAAGTATCCCGGTGGAGAAGGCCAGGGATGTCGGAATACGCGCCCTGGTGCCGGCAGAAGAGGCCAAAGGTGCGCTGGAAGCTCTCGGCAAGAAGTATGAACCGGTGAATGTCGACTGGAAGGTCCGATATCAGATGAATGTGGATCTGATCAAGGAGGGCAACATTGGATCCGTCGTCAAGGTGGTGCAGGGGTTGTTTCATAGAAGCCGGGTGAAGGAGTTGCCTGTGCAGGAGAGAAAACTCTACGACAATGCGGTGCGCCTTCTCATCGACGAATGTGCGTTCTCCATGGGGCGGGATCCATCTGAAATCGAAAAAATCGTTTTTGACAGCCTGGAGACAAAGGTTTGAAGCGCGATTTGGCTGTTATTGTAACCGCGGCGGGCTCCTCAATGCGTTTCAGCGCAGGAGGGGAGAAAAAGGAGTATTGTCTGCTTCAGGGGAAATCCGTTCTGTACCGGTCGTGCGCGGTTTTTTTTGATAGAGAAGATGTTGCAGCGCTCTGCGTCACATATCCCGCGGGCGGGATTGACGGTGCAAAACGCGCGTTGGGAGACCTCGCCACCTCACAGCACATTCCTGTTTTTTTCGTAGAAGGTGGGGCGACGAGGC
>CAMKPI010000107.1 GCA_946414625.1 uncultured Spirochaetaceae bacterium
TTCGCGGTCGAGGTGATTGTAGCGCCATCGGGAGATCGTCTCTTTGATCTTCGCTTCTGACCGTCCTCCGCTTCGCGGCGGGCGGCTACAAGTGTTTTGTGCTGAAGATTGAGGAAGATTTTCACAGGAGGGAAGAAAAGCGGACTCGCGTGTCGCGAGTCCGCTTTTCTTCTGTGTTTTGTTTCGTGTTCCGCCTTGTGTTCAAGGTGTTTTACGGCTGTGCGTCGCCGTGCGCATCTCAGGCTTTATGCCTTCCTGCCTCTACGATAGAGGCGCTGTAGTTGAGCGCTTTTCGGTGCCTGGCGGTGCCTCTCACACTGCGGCGCGCCCGGTCAGTTGTTCCTCACGTCGTCCAGCGCGGTGTCCTTAGCCGGACCCTCCGGCATGATGAGGCTTCCGGCGCTCCAGATCTCGGAAGCATATTCCCGGATTGTGCGGTCAGACGAGAAGTGTCCGCTTGCCGCCACATTCAGGATTGACTTCTTGATGAACTCGTCATAGTTGTCGCGATACATCGAGAGCATCTCCCGCTTGGTTTTGTCGTACATCTCGAGGTCGGCGAAAATGAAATATCTGTCGCCGCGGTCGAATATGTCGCCGAGAACTCCCCTGAACACATCCGGCTCGTTGATGTTGAAGTAGTTGGACCGGACAGTGTTCACCATGTTCCTGATCTCGTCGTTGGCGTTGATCCAGTCCCACGGGTTGTACCTGCCGCGAAGAGCGGATATCTCCTCCACAGTATGACCGAAGATGAAGCAGTTCTCTGCGCCGGCCTCTTCCTGGATCTCGACGTTCGCTCCGTCCAGGGTACCGATTGTGAGCGCTCCGTTCATCATGAACTTCATGTTGCTCGTTCCGGAAGCCTCAAGCCCTGCGGTGGAAATCTGCTCGGATATGTTTGTGGCGGGAATGAGCCGCTCAGCCATAGACACGCGGTAGTTCGGGAGGAAATGCACCTGAAGGAGGTCTCGCGTGGCGTTGTCATGGTTAATCACCCGTGCAATGTTTCCGATGAACTTGATGCTCTCCTTGGCGTTCACGTATCCCGGGGCGCTCTTCCCGCCGAAAAGACATGTGAGCGGCACAAAGCCCTGCCTGAAAGATGCGTCGTCCTTCAACCTCTGGTAAAGCATGATGATGTCGAATGCGAAAAGCATCTGGCGCTTATATTCGTGGATCCTCTTCACCTGGGTGTCGAAAATCGAGTACGGGTTGATGACAACTCCCGAGTCCCGCTTGATCCATGCAGCCGCCGTTACCTTGTTGCTTTCCTTGATTTTGGCGAATTTGTACGCGAAAGACGCGTCATTGGCAAAGTCCCGGAGACGGCGCAGCTCGTCGGCATTCGTGATCCATGCCGGACCTATCGCCTCGGTGACAAGGTTTGCAAGATCGGGGTTTGCCGAAAGCAACCAGCGGCGCGGGGTGATTCCGTTTGTCTTGTTCTGGAACTTTTCCGGCCAGATTGCGTTGAATTCGGGGAACATTTGCTCCTTTAGGAGCTTAGTGTGCAGCGCCGCTACTCCGTTCACAGCATGGCTGCCGATGATTGCGAGGTTTGCCATCCTGATGTTCTTGGGGTTCGATTCCTCAATTATGCTCACCCGGCGTATGGCCTCCTCGCGCCCCTCGGGCGGGAACGCCGTCACGGCTTTTTGGAGGAAGCGCTTGTTGATCTCGAAAATAATCTGGACATGGCGCGGAAGAATCTCCTCCATCAGCGGCAGAGCCCACTTTTCCAGTGCTTCCGGCATCAGGGTGTGGTTTGTGTAGGCAAAGGTTCGACGTGTGATCTGCCATGCGTCGGTCCAGCGCAGCCCTTCGATGTCTACAAGGATCCGCATCAGCTCCGCCACAGCAATTGACGGATGCGTGTCGTTCAGCTGGATTGCGGCGTAGTCCGGCAGGCAGGACCATTCCTTGTTTTCACGCTTGAAGCGTTTGATTATGTCCGCCAGGCTACACGCCACAAAGAAATACTGCTGCTTCAGGCGCAGCACCTTTCCCATGTACTGGGTGTCGTTCGGATAGAGAACCTGGCTGATGTTCTCCGCCAAAACCTTGTCGCGCACAGCCTGGGTATAGTCTCCCTGGTTGAAGTTCTGGAAGTTGAAGTCCTCAACTGCCTTGGCACTCCACAGCCGCAGGGTGTTCACTGTCTTTCCGCCGTAGCCAATTATCGGAGTGTCGTATGCCATGCCGATAATGTTTTCCGTGTCGATCCACTTGTATTTGTCCACGCCGTCTTCGTGGAGCACTTCAACGCGTCCGCCGAAATGAACTTCGTAGCGTACGTCGCTCCGTTCGATTTCCCACGGGTTGCCATACCGGAGCCAGTTGTCAGGCTGCTCGAATTGGTAGCCGCCCTTGATCAGCTGCTTGAAAATGCCGTAGTTGTACCTGATGCCGTAGCCGTAGCTGGGAATGTCGAGAGTGGCGAGGGAGTCGAGGAAGCAAGCGGCAAGCCTGCCGAGTCCGCCGTTTCCGAGTCCGGCGTCAGGCTCTATCTCCTCGATATCCTCGTAGTTGTATCCCAGTTCCGCGAGCGCTCCCTTCACTTCGTTCATCAGACCCATGTTGTTGATGTTGTTCGTCAGGGCACGACCCATCAGGAATTCCAGCGAGAGGTAGTATACCCGCTTTGCGTTGCTTCTGCGCTGTGCCTTGCGGGAGATGTTCCACTGATGTAGAATCCTGTCTCTGATGGAGAGGGCGAGGGCTTTATAGCGAGCCTGTTCGGTACGGTGGTACTCGTCTGCGTCCTCGTCGTATTTCAGGTGCTCGGCGAAGTCGCGGGCAATTGCCGCGGCAGACGCCAGATATCTCGTGGAACCTGGCTCCAGGATTTCGTGAGCGGCTCTATTCTCTCCGCTGTTTGCGGCGATGTCGATCATCGCTGTAGCTTCGTCGTTTTTCTTCTCAATTTCTTCCATATTTCTTTCCTTGGTAAATGTTTGCTTTTTTTAATCCGCGACCTGTCGCGTTCCTGTCTCTTTTCAGGGTGCACGGCGCGCGGTTCTTTTATGACCACGTCGTATTTGTGTTCGCGCTTTGTCGCGTTCCTGTCTCTTTTCAGGGGGCACGACGCGCGGTTCCTTTATGGTCGCGCCGCATGGTGTTCGCGGCTTGTCGCATCCCGGAGTCCCCGACGCGGAGCGCTTTACATGCAAGCGGCTTTGCGTTTGCGCCTTGCAACGCTCCGGTGAGTTCGGCGCATGGCTCTTTTGCGACCGCGCCGCGTGGTGTTCGCGGCTTGCCACGCTCCGGAGTGCCCAGCGCGGTTCTTCCATACTTATCTTGCGTATCGGTCTTGCGGTGCGTGGACCTCCACGAGCATCGCGCAACTGGCTTGCGGAAAGCGGGGCCGTAAGGGCGGGTTCGTAAAGGAACCCCGACGTGAATCGGGCAATCCGACTTGTCGTAACAATATACCATATGATGATTTTAGGCAATGAGACGCCCTTCGTCGCTTTGTGGAACGGTTTCTGCATTTGTGATTTCGTAAGCCTCAGGGACGCCTGGATGATGCCTTGGCTTTTCGTGGAATATCGGCTTTGGATGCGCGTGGACGGTGTGGTTGTCAAAAAATGGACGAATTCAAATGATCCACGGCACAATCGGATTTGCATGCGTTGACGGTGCGGCTGTATACAGAGCGCTTCGTGTCGCTTCATTTCAGGGCGCGCGCGGACATGCGGATTTGCACTCACGGGGACGTTACGACTGCCGAAAAATGGATGAATCGAGTGGATCTACGGCATAATTGGATTTGAATGCGCGTGGACGGTGAGGTAGCCGATTTTTGCGAGTTCATATCCGCCGGGAGAAATCATCCTCGTAAAGCCGGGAAAATGCGAAATACGTTATTACGGTTTTCTGCGTTTTCGTGCGTTCGTTTTTCTTTTTCAATGTTTACAGGAACGGAATTTTGGTGTATTTTGAAGATGGGGTTTTGGCTTTGTGGTCTTATCCCTCTTTGCGGATTGCTGCGTGACCAGGTTCGTGCGCACTTCGGCTTGTACATTGTAACGGATTGACATAATCTGCTTTTGAAAAAGGAAATGTTATGATGGTTTTGAGGAAAGGGAAGATTCTTTTTGCGGTTTTGACCGTTCTCTTGGTTCTTGTTTTCGCTGTGTCCTGCGGCAAGAAAAAGGCGGAAGCAGCGTCTTCGGTGGCTACTCCGGATGCAAAGGCTCCTGCGGAGGTTGCGTCCCCGGAGACCTCGGCGGTTAAGTCCGGTGCCAATGCGCAGCCGGATGTCGATGCTGCTTTGAAGGAAGCCGAGGAAGCCGCTCGCGTGGAAGCGGAGAAAGCGGAAGCTGAGGCTCGTCGGATTGCGAAGGAAGCAGAAAAGGCACATGCCGAAGCTGAAAAGGCAAGGGAAGAAGCCGAGGAAGTCGCGAAGAGGGCAAAGGAAGAGGCTGAAAAGGCCGCTAGACGCGCCCGCGAACAGGCGGAGAATGCTGCCCGCGAAGCCGAGGCTGCTGAAAAGAGAGCTCAGGAAGAGGCGGAGAAGGCTCTGAGGGAAGTTGATGAAGCCTCTCGCAGAGAAGCGGAGGAAGTCGCCCGGAAAGCGCGTGACGAGGCTGAAAAAGCACGAAAGGACGCCGAAGAAGCCGCCCGCAAGGCAAAAGAGGAAGCGGAAAAGGCTGCACAGGCGGAGCACTCGGTTCTTGTTGGCGCGACCGCTGTGGCTCCCGAAGACAACCAGGCTCCCCAGAGCGTTGCGAATACCTCGGTTGAATCCGGCAAGAGCGAGAAGGATCTCCTGATGGAGGCACGTGAGGCTGCAAAGGCCCAGAGGGCGGAGGCAGAAAAAGCCAGTGATGCGGATTCTGGTTTTGTCCTTTTCGGTCGGAAGAACATGTCTCTCTCCCTCTATTTCAGCCCTTACGGCTACAGGAGCGTGAAATCCACTGCATCCTTGGAAGAGATCTCTAATTGGTGGTGTGAAGAGCATCCGGATCACGTGTTCAGTCCTGAAACAGCCGATCCTCTCATCAATAGCAAGTACGGAATCGGCGGAAAGGGGAAATTCAGGTATCATTTCGGCAGCGGCTTCTACGCTTCGGTGGATGCGCTTGCAGAGACCTACATGCTTCGAGACCTGATGGATGGCTATAATTATACGGATGTAGTTTTCATGCCGAAGGCGGGCTTCACGGCGAATCTTGGAGAGAAGTTCGCGTTGTTTGCCGAGGCTGGATTCGGGGTAGACTTGATCTGTTTCGATGAATACTGCAGAGTTCAGTGGCTTCTCGGAATGGAGCTGGGCTTTGCTTACAGGCTTAACGACCACTGGTCGATTGAGACTTCGGGTGAAGCGGGTTGGTCGTGGCACGGCGAGCCCGGCAGATATTACGCTCCGGCATCGGCGTGGATGATCAACACGTTCATCGGTGCGACGTATAAGTTCTGATTTGGTAATATTGCTTTTTGAATCACTTTTGAATG
>CAMKPI010000108.1 GCA_946414625.1 uncultured Spirochaetaceae bacterium
GGCGCGCTCGGTTCCCTCCGTCTCCAGGGGCAGATCCAGACTCCGCCAAGGGGTCAGCGCCTCGATCACACC
The DNA here is from genome assembly GCA_946414625.1 of uncultured Spirochaetaceae bacterium. GTDB lineage: Bacteria > Spirochaetota > Spirochaetia > Sphaerochaetales > Sphaerochaetaceae > CAMKAB01. The sequence continues at coordinate 73 of CAMKPI010000108.1, forward strand.
GCGCAGCCTGCTCTCCTCGGCGCCGATGCGGCGCACCCGGTCGTCCGCCGCGCCGATGGCTTCCGCCAGTTTCAGCGCCTGGTCCACGCCGGTGTCGCACATCAGCTCTTCCTCGTCAAATTCGGGCTTGGCGGACAGAAGGCCGGTCTTGGCAGGGGCGTACTGGTTCAGCAGATTGACCGCGTGATCCAGAACGCTCTGTTTGGCCTTGAGTGCCATGGCGCTGCTGCTCTCCCGGCAGATCAGGCCCTGGGTCTCCTCTTCGGGAAACTCCGCGCCGATCTCCGAGATTTCCACGCAGCCGCGCTTTTGAAGCTGCCGCAGCAGTTCTTCCTTCCGGGAGCGGACAACCATGAGCCGGAGCCGTTTCATTTTCAAGATGGCCATGTCAGTTGTTCACTATCCTTTCCAAAATCAGCGCGGCGGCCTGATCCAGCTTCTCCTCCGCTTTTTCGCGGAGCTGAGCTGTCCGGCCATCCAGCACCTGCTGCAGCTCCTGCGCCTCGATCCCGGCCTTCTCTTCCGTCTTCTGCCGGAGTTCGGCCAGTTCTCCTTCCGCCTTGGCAGCCGCCGCCTCTACGGCAGCTTTGCCGGCGGAATGCGCGTCAGCAAGCATCTGCTTTGCTTTTCCCTCCGCAGCCGCCACAGCGGCTTTCGCCTGGGCTTCTGCCTCGGTGATACTCGTAATCGCCTCAAATGACATTGGCACACCCCCTCTTTGTTAGATTTTCTATCTGGGGCCGGTCAAAACACCGCCCCATCCGCTTCAAAATTGTGCAATGTGTCAAATTCATAATACCGCATTTGGTATCGTCTTTCAAGGAAAAACTACACCCCCGGAATGACAAAATCGAAACACATCCATGAATTTCCAAGCTCCGGTTTATTATAGTCTTCTCGTTAAGAATTTGTCAAGTTTATTATCCATCTTTTCTTCCCCGTCCCATGTGCCTCTCCGGCACGCTGCGGCAGCCGGGAACGATTTGCGGCCCCACGAGGCAAAAAGAGACGGGACATCGGATGGGTGCTCGTAAGACAGTAATTCTAAAAAAATACTATTTTGCGGCATCTGTCTGACAGGGTTGGAAACAACAACGAAAAGAACGATGTCGAGTCGAAAGGCTTAACATCGTTCTTTTTCTATCTCAAAATCATTGAAATTACGGAGGTTTTAGTATGAAGCGTCTTTTATCTTGTGAGTTCAATATGGATACCGTCTGCGTGGAGCTGAAGTTCTCGGACGGCAGCATGATTGCCATTGATACCATTGCCGTTGAAAACGAGGTCGCAGACAATATGTATCAGCGGTCAGAGCTGGACTATCTTATCTATAATGACCCGATTGCATACGCCGATCTGATACTCAACGGCAATCCCATAGCCTACTTAAAGGCAGTAACAGAATACAAACCGCTTGATTGATTTTCACACGCTCCAAGGAAATCTTGGGGCGTGTTTTCAAAAATGTTACACCTTAATGCAATAAATTTCAACGTACCATCTTGAAGAAACAGCAGAAACTGTGTATAATAATGTGTGGACACACATTGGATTGTGTTCGAAAGAAATAATCTAATTTTGAGGTGAGAGAAAAATGGAATTATCTAAAATTGAGAAAAACGGCATTATCTGTGCCGTTGTAAATAGTGAGGATTTGGTTATTACGGATACGCAATCCGCTTTGGATGTGCTGATGTCTGCTAAGTACGATGTAGGAACCGAAAATATTGTTATCGACAAAAAGCTGATAGTTGAAGATTTCTTCATCCTAAGCAAAGGACTTGCAGGCGAGATTTTACAGAAGTATGTGAACTATGGCGGTCGCATCGCAATTTACGGCGATTACTCACATTACACAAGCAAACCTTTGAAAGACTTTATCTATGAAAGCAATAAGGGCAAAGATGTTTTCTTTGTTGCAACACAGGATGAAGCGATTGATATGTTGACTCGTTGAATAGAGGTATGAGGAGAAAGAATAATGGATAAATCAAAAAAGAAAGAACTCTTGTCCGAATGGAAAGAACGTCATCCAGTGATGGGTGTATTTTCTGTTAAGTGCATTGCAACTGGAGAGCAATTCTTTGATAGCTCTCGTGATGGCAGTACATGGTTTAACCGTCATGGCTTTGAGTTAAATAGCGGCAACCATAGAAATAAGAAATTGCAAGAACTTTGGAATACCTATGGTGAAAAAGAGTTCGAATTTTTCACTGTCAGTGAACTGGAATACGAAAATATGTCGGATGTAAAAGCGAGCGATTTAAAGGATTTACTGGAGTTGTGTTTCCTTGAAAATCCATCAGCAAGAAAATTGTAAGAAGTTAATGCAATATCACAAAATTCAGTTCATGGTGGTGAAAAGAAATGCCAGATAACAGAAACAGACTCCGTCCGAAGCAGATAAAATTCTTTGTAAACGATAAAGAATACGAATTGATAAGAAAGAAAATGGCACAGATGGGAACAGACAACATGAGTGCCTATATCCGCAAAATGGTAATCGACGGGTATGTTGTAAAGCTGGAATTGCCCGAACTGCGTGAGCTGACTTCCAAGATGAAACGGATCGCCAACAGCGAAAACCAAATTGCCAAACGCCTTAACGCAACCGGCAATATCTATGAAGCCGACATTGAGGAAATCAAAAAGAACCAAGAGGAAATTTATGAGGGAATCCGAAAAATCCTTATCTCACTTTCCAAGATAGAGTGATGTTCAGCTCCGCAGGAGCGTAGCCGATTTTGAAAAAATCGTTCAAGGGTTTGGGATGTTTCCCAACAAGTTTTTGCAAAGAGCAGCATCGCTGAAATTTGCAAAAAGCACGAGTGTGTCCACACGTGCACTGCTTGCTAAGTTTGTTTTGAACTTTGCAAGCAACGGATGCAAGTGGCGTGTGTGGCAACACAGGCTGTGCTTGCTATCCGAAAAATTGCAGAGTGTACATACACCTGCTGTGCTTGCTATTCGTCCTTATCCCAAGATGGCAAGTGCCATTTCCTAAATGGAAATTGGCGGCAACCGCCGCCTTGTCTGCCCAAAAGCGAAACGGACGGACGCTGTCAATGGCGGCGAAGCCGTTCATCTTGACCATTGACGGCGGCTGTCCGTTTTGCTATCCCACGATATTTTTGAAGGAAACGAATCGAAGCGAATGAAAGAAAAGGAGGTTCGACACGATGGATGAGAAACGCAAAGAGGATGAAGTTCTCGAACTCACCGCCGAAGAAATAGACGAGATTATTTTTCAAGAACAGATTGCAAGTGGAGAGTATAATGAGGAAGTTCCCGAATACTATTTCTCCAATCCTGACCCGTATGCAAAGGTCGAGCCTCGTCCCGATGATGCACCCAAACGCAATTTCTCTTTTGACGAGAACGGCAACATTGTTGTAAAAAATCCGTCTGCGTTCTGGCTGCCCGAAGTGAAAATCGTTGACGAAATCGGCGGCACAGAATACACAGTAACAGGCAGCTACGAGGGAACGGAAACTCTCGACAAGAAGCTCAAACGAATTATGGAGCAGAACGCTGCCGATGATGAATCTGATATCACGGAGGATGGCGAATGAACAACGACACCTCTTTTGATATAAATACAAATTCCAATCCTGTACAGACAGTTGCCCAACCGAAGGAGGATAACGAAATGTTAAGGGCAACCGATAAAATCACAGCACTCTATTGCAGATTGTCCGTAGAGGACACCAAGGATGAGAAGAAAAACGGCAAAGAGGATTTGTCGAATTCCATCCAAAATCAAAAGGCTATGTTACTCCAATACGCACGAGACCACCGCCTTCCCCACCCGACGTTTTTCATCGACGACGGTTACAGCGGTGTGACCTATGACCGCCCAGGCTTTCAGAAAATGCTTGACGAAATCGAATCCGGTCATGTAGCAACGGTCATCACGAAAGACCTTTCAAGACTTGGTCGAAACTCCGCATTGACGGGACTGTACATCAACTACACATTCCCTCAGAACGATGTACGATACATTGCCATCAACGACCACTTTGACAGCATCAATCCCAACAGCACCGACAGCGACATTGCCGGTATAAAGAACTGGTTCAATGAATTTTTCGCCAAGGACACGAGCCGAAAGATTCGTGCGGTGCAAAAAGCGAAGGGCGAGCGTGGCGAGAGATTGACCGTCAATGTGCCGTATGGCTACATGAAGAATCCCGAAGATCCAAAGGAATGGATTATCGACGAAGAAGCTGCACGTGTGGTCAAAAAGATTTTCACGCTCTGCATGAACGGGCATGGACCGAGCCAAATCGCAGACCAGCTTGAACGGGAAAAGATACTCACGCCTACCGCATACAAAACGAAGCAAGGCGTGAAAACACCGCACTCCGAGCCGGAGAATCCTTACCGCTGGCACGAAAGCACTGTCGTCAATATTCTTGAACGAAAAGAGTATATCGGCGCAACGGTCAACTTCAAGACCTACACCAACTCCATTTGGGATAAGAAGCAGAGGGAGAACCCCGAAGAAAATCAGAAGATTTTCTACAACACCCATCCTGCCATCATCGAGCAGGAAGTCTTTGACAAGGTGCAGGAAATTCGTCAGCAGCGACATAGGAGAACGGCAACGGGCAAGAGCAGTCCCTTTTCGGGTTTGGTGTTCTGTGCCGATTGCAAGCAGAAGCTCTACTATTCCACCACCAACTATTTTGAAAAGCGACAGGACTTCTTTATCTGCTCCACCCATAGAGCCAACAAGGACAAGTGCAGCGGTCACTATATTCGTGCCGTGGTCTTGGAGGATTTGGTCTGGAAACACATGAAAGAAGTCATCTCGTATGTGACTCGATATGAAGCGCATTTTAGGGTGGAAATGGAGCAAAAACTCCGCCTACAAAGCGAGGAAACCATAAGGGTATATAAGAAGCGTCTGACGCAGGCAGAAAAGCGTATAGGGGAGCTTGACCGCCTGTTTATCAAAATCTACGAGGACAATGCCAAGGGCAAGCTGAACGATGACCGTTTTGCCATGATGAGCAAGACCTACGAGGACGAGCAGACGCAGCTTAAAGTTGAAATCGTAAATCTGCAAAAAGAAGTCGAAGTACAGGAACGACAGATAGAAAACCTTGAACAGTTTATCCAGCGGGCACGCAGATACACCAACCTCACAGAACTCACGCCATACGCCCTCAGAGAGCTTGTAAAGGCGGTTTATGTAGAGGCACCGGATAAGTCCAGCGGCAAGCGCAAACAGAAGGTACATATCGAATATGACCTTGTTGGCTACATCCCCGTGGATGAACTGATAAAAGCGGAACAGGCATGACCGAAATCATGCCTGTTCCAAGAAATTCGCATATTACTGTTTTACGGACACCGCCCCTC
>CAMKPI010000109.1 GCA_946414625.1 uncultured Spirochaetaceae bacterium
AAACCTGTAGGCACCACCAAGAGCCACGTTCATGATGTTTGCTGCTTTACTAACGTCCGTGGCACCATCTTCCTTCATGTCGTCGTAGTCGTCCTTGGTGGAAGACCAGTCGTTATCTCCGACCTTATACTTCATTTTAGGTCCAAAGGTCCAGTTGAAGTCCGTCCAAATGTTGAAATGCTTGGTGACGTCAATCGTTGCGGCGATATCAGCGCCAAAACCAAATTCCTTATACTTGAACTCGATTTCCTGATTCTCGTAAAGTCCATCGAACTCGCCTGACTTTCCAGTCACGAAGTTGAAAGCTCCACCCAGCGAAACGGAACCTACTGCGAATGTCGTCGCAGCGACGCAAGCCAAAAGCAAAATCGCCAATGTCTTTTTCATTTTTTCCTCCAAAGTTGATTCTTTAGTTGATTTTTTCAGCAGGAGATTCTGTGAAATACCGTTTTTTCATTTTCAATATATCGGATTCAAAACGATAAATTTCAGGAATGCTTCCCAACCGCTTACAATAACGAAAACCATAAAAATACACAATAGTTACAAAACTTGATTTTTCAGCGTTTTGAGACGATGAAACGCGGGTTTCATAGAGTTCCCCTACTTTTCATAAAACAGGTGAAACGGTATAATAAGACACGTATATATATAGTATATGGGGTTGGAAAAAATTACGTTTAATACAGACAGAAAGCGGTTTCCTGAATTTGGGAAACCTCTGTATGAGCATGGGGATGACCATGGGAAGAAGTCTGGACGTAATTTTGCAGATGTATCATAGTCAAGCAGAATCAGGGCAGGAATTATGGCAGAAGAAAAATACAGTGACAACGTGCTGCAGGATGAGAACATCGGGCGTGTCACGGCTGATTACAACGAGGAAAGCATCACGGTGATGCACGGGCTGGAAGCGGTTCGCAACACACCCGGTATGTATATAGGTACCACCGGTCCGGAAGGCTTGCATCACATGGTGTATGAGGTGGTTGACAACAGCATAGACGAGGCTGTGGCGGGCTACTGCACGGAGATAAACATCAGGATAGAACGCGGAAACATTGTAAGCGTTGAAGACAACGGGCGCGGTATTCCCACCGGAATCAACAAGGAAGAAGGAAAAAGCGCGTTGGAATTGGCTCTGTGCAATCTCCATGCCGGAGGAAAGTTCGGCGACGGCGGCTACAAAGTCTCCGGTGGCTTACATGGAGTTGGAGTATCAGTTGTAAACGCTCTCTCTGACTGGATGGAAGCCGTTGTGTACCGCGAGGGCAAGATTTTCCGCCAGAGCTACAAGACCGGGATTCCTGATGGTCCTGTGACGGTCATCGGAGACGCCCCTATTCTTCCGGACGGCAGACCACGCACCGGAACGTTGATAAAGTTCCATCCTGACGCAAAAACATCCGAAGGCGACAAAACGCACGTGATGGAGACGGACAATTTCGATTTTTCCGTTCTATGCGAGAGGTTTCGCGAGCTGGCCTTCCTGAACAAGGGCATTGTGATAAACGCCGTGGATGACCGTGCGGATGTGATGGACGGAGAGTCCCTGGATCCTTCAAATCCTGTGGGCGAGCCGGTGGAAAAGCGTTTCTGCTTTGAAGGCGGAATACGGGATTTTGTGTCTTTCCTCACTCGTAATAACAAGGCAGTGCCGGAGGGCTCTTCTCCTATCTACTTCGAGGGCACCCGCAAGAACGACGGCGGCACAGCCGAGATAGAGATCTCGCTGCAGTATACTGACAGGTACGATGAGAGGATTTATTCCTTTGCTAACAACATAAACACCCGCGAGGGAGGCCGGCACCAGACGGGCTTCACAAACGGGCTTTCCGCAGTGTTCAAGAAGCGCATCACGAGCACTGACAGGTACAAGAAAGATAAGAAGCTTACCGAGTTCATCCAAAGCGCGGCGTTCCTCGACGGAATCAACCAGGACGTGCGTGAAGGGCTCACGGGAGTGGTCTCAGTGAAGCTCGCGCACCCGCAGTTTGAGGGCCAGACAAAGACAAAGCTGGGAAGCACTTTTGTGCAGGGGCTTGTGCAGTCTTTTGTAAACGAGAAGCTCTCCGATTACTTCGACGAGAATCCAGCCGTTATAGATGTTCTTTTGGACAAACTTGTGGCAACGGCAAAAGCGCGAATCGCCGCCCAGAATGCACGGGACAAGGAGCGCAAGAAGGCCGACGGAGGATCCTTGCCTTCGAAGCTGGCCGACTGTTCGGACAAGAATCCGGAGAACCGTGAAATTTTCATTGTGGAGGGAGACTCCGCAGGAGGCTCTGCAAACCAGGGGCGCGACAGGAAGACACAGGCGATTCTCTCCCTTTGGGGTAAAATGCTGAATGTGGAGCGCACCCGCGAGGAAAAGGTCGCGACAAACGACAAGCTTCAGCCTATCATCGCGTCGATAGGCGCAGGACTCGGGCCCACATTCAACATAGAGAAAGCCAGGTATCACAAGGTGATAATCATGGCTGATGCTGATGTTGACGGCTCGCATATACGTACGCTCCTTCTTACTTTCTTTTTTCGCTACATGAGGCCTCTCATTGATGCCGGCTATGTTTACTTCGCGATGCCTCCGCTTTACAAGATATCCATCAAGAGCCGAGATTTCTATGCCTACAACGAGGATGAACGCGTGAAAATTCTCAGTGAGCACGGGCTTGCGGCTTCTGATGAAAAGGCATACAAGATCCAGCGATACAAAGGTTTGGGTGAAATGAACCCGGAGCAGCTCTGGGAGACCACGATGGATCCGGAACGCAGGTTTATAACACAGGTGCATCTATCCGACGCAATTGAGGCTGATCAGGTCTTCAGCATGCTCATGGGAGAGGATGTGGAGCCCAGGCGTGTTTTTATAGAGGAAAACGCGACATACGCGAACATAGATGCATGAGTCCGGTTTTCCGGGTTTGCCTATGGACTGAGGCATGAGGCACCAGGTTTTCAGGCTTTGAGCGCATGGGTCCGGGTTGTATGGCAGGTAAAAGGTTACAAAAAGGAAAAATACATGGATGATAATATCAACAATTCAGTGGACATAGACTCCGGTGCGGCAAAAACCGACGCCGGTCGCATACTTGTGTCCGATATCGCGGGGGAGATGAAGAAGTCTTATTTGGACTATGCCATGAGCGTCATAGTATCCCGCGCCCTGCCGGATGTAAGGGACGGTTTGAAGCCCGTGCATCGGCGCATACTCTATGACATGTTCGAGCTGGGAATAAAGTCCACAGGCGGCACTAAGAAGAGCGCAAGGATTGTCGGAGACGTTCTTGGTAAGTATCATCCTCACGGGGATGCGTCTGTGTACGATGCCATGGTCCGACTTGCTCAGGATTTTTCACTGAGATACCCCGTGGTTTATCCTCAGGGAAACTTTGGTTCTATCGACGGCGATCCTCCAGCGGCATACAGGTACACTGAAGCAAAGATGAGTCGGATCGGAGAGCTCATGCTTGCCGACATCGAAAAGAAGACCGTGGATTTTGTGAACAACTTCGACGACTCGCTTCAGGAGCCGTCAGTCCTGCCCGCTGGTTTTCCTTTCATGCTGGCAAACGGCTCATCCGGAATTGCCGTCGGCATGGCAACCAATATAGCCCCACATAACCTCAGGGAAATATGTGGAGCGCTTTGCGCGATGATTGATAAGCCGGATATCTCTGTTTCCGAGCTGATGGAACACATGAAAGGCCCGGACTTCCCTACTGCCGGGATCGTCTGCGGGCTTCGCGGAGTGAAGGATGCATTCGAGACGGGACGCGGGAAGATTGTCCTTCGCGGGCGATATCATGTGGAAAACCACAAAGCGCACGAGTCGATTGTATTCACCGAGCTGCCATATCAGGTGAACAAACGAGACCTGAAGGACAGAATCGAGGAGCTTCGCAAGGAAGGAACGCTGCGGGATGTCGCTCTTGTACGCGATGAGTCGGACCGTGAGGGAATCCGTCTTGTGGTTGAACTGAAAGCGGACGCAGTGGCTGACATCGTGGTGAATCATTTGTTCAAGTACACCGCGCTGGAGTCGAATTTCAACGTCAACAATCTTGCGTTGGTTGATGGCAGACCCCGCCTCCTGAATCTTCGCGATATGCTTTTTTATTACCTGAAGCATCGCAAGGAAGTTACAACCCGACGCATACAGTTCGATTTGGACAAGGCCCTATCTCGGGAACATATTCTCACGGGATTGAAGGTCGGCTTGGATAATATAGACCGAGTCATTGAAATAATCAGGACTGCTAACGATAATCAGACAGCCTCCGTTTCGCTCCAGAATGAGTTTGCGCTTTCTGAGATTCAAGCCAATGCTATAATCCAGATGAGGCTGGGGCGGCTGTCTCATCTGGAAACCCAGGAGATTCTCGACGAATTATCCGAATTGAGCGTCAAAATTGCGTGGTATCGCGAGCTTTTGGCGGACGATGGTAAGATGCTGGCGTTGATCCGAAGCGAAATCGGGCAGCTGTCCCAGGAATACGGAGACGACCGCCGTACGGAAATCAGGGCTCAGGAAGTTTCCGGAATGATAGATCGGGACTTCATCAAGCGTGAGGAATGCGTGATTGTTGCAACCCACAAGGGATTTGTCAAGCGCGTTCCAGTGGATGAGTACAAGTCTCAGAACCGTGGCGGCATGGGGGTGCGTGGAGCAACTCTCAGGGACGAGGATTTCATTGAACACATTTTCACATGCAATTCTCATGACTACATCATGTATATCACTGACCACGGACGTGCTTTTGTACTGGAGGCATGGGAGATTCCCGAAGGTACCAAGACCGGAAAGGGAGCGTCGATCAAAGCTGTGCTTCCAAAGATTGAGCCTGACGAGACGATTACGTCGGTTGTGAGTTTCCCGGCGGAATTAGTAAGGGATGCTGATAAAACGGTTTCAAACGTTCCGGAAGAATCGGCGGGCGTTGAGACCGCCGGTGACGATGATTCTGACTCCAACTTCGAATCTGGCGCCGCTCTCTCAAAGGATAAGAGCTATCTCCTTATGTGCACTCGATTTGGTATTGTAAAACAAATTGAGTTAGGACTCCTTACAAAAAGCGGGAAGAACGGTGTTCGCGCTATTTCATTAAACGATGGAGACACTCTGCTCTTCTGTGAGTTTGTCTCGTCCGGGGATGATGTGATGATTATTACCAGGCTCGGACGCGGATTGCGGTTCAACGTGGATTCAATTCGTTTCATGGGACGACTTGCTCGTGGAGTACGCGGAATAATGCTGCGTGAAAATGATGAGGTTGTAGGTCTTCTGAAGGTTGACTCTTCTGCAAAGGCACTCCTTGTGACTGATACAGGTCGAGGAAAGCAGGTTGAATTTGGGCTATTCAATGTCCATGGTAGGGGTACAATGGGGCAGACGATCTACAAGCTGGGTGAGAGATCTAATTAT
>CAMKPI010000110.1 GCA_946414625.1 uncultured Spirochaetaceae bacterium
CGCCCAGTACATCGCGGTTGCCTTTGAAAGATTCTCCGGACGAACACTGCGCGATATGAAGTTGGTAGCGGCGATATGCGCGCATCCAAAAGTGAAAGCATGGAGGCACTGAGCAATGGCGAAAACCACCACGGATCGTGAAAACGCATATATCAGAAATCGGATCGTCATCGCAGCGCATGAAAGAAGCATGAGACGCAGAGTGTTCGTGCGCCCCTCCCTGATCCGCCTTCCGGCTATGAGAAGCGCGAAAATCTCCGAGAAAGACGCAAGCGCGACATATATTGTGAAGCTGCCTCCGAGATGAAGCGTTTCGGTCATGTATGAGCCAAGCATCATCTCGACAATGCTCATCGCAAGTCTGTATATAGTAAAAATTGCCATGAAAACAACAAATGGCCGAGTCGCCCAAGCCTTTCTGGCATGATCAGCGCCGAAGGCCGGTGTTTCCTCTTCAAAGAACGGAGTCTCCTCTTCATCAAGAGGCAAGGCCTCGTTTTCAACCTCGTCCTGAGGCGATGAGATTTCTGTTCCATAGGCGGAAGTAGCATGAGCTTCTGCCTCACCCGAGGGCAAGGTCTCGTTTTCAGTCTCGTCCTCGGACGATGAGATTTCTGTTCCATAGGCGGAAGTAGCATGAGCTTCTGCCTCACCGGAGGGCAAGGTCTCGTTTTCAGCGCAGGCTACAGACATATCAGTTCCTGCTTGCTCCTTTTCGCGCCGCGCTTTCCCTTTCCACTCAAAAGCCGGAAGTAGTAACAAACTGATCCAAAACAAAACACCGGTCACGGCACTGTTCAGCGCGATTTCCCTGTTCGATGTCTCCCTCGGAAAACCGACGACACCGGAGAACACAAGGAGGGACACATATCCCATGGTTCCAACGGAACGAATTCTGCCGTAGGTGGCACTGTCCCCTCTAAGATTCGCCATCATGTAGGCATCCATTGACGGGTTAAGAGTGGCAATGCTTCCCATCGCCAGGCTGAAAAAAAACATATGATAAAGAATGCGCCATATACCAGTTCCGACAAATGTGTTGGTAAAAATTATCAGACTGAATATAAACAGAAATGAAAATACAAAAACTCTGGTCTTGAACCGACCGCTATAATCGATCCTGTCGCCGTTCTCAAGAGGCATAAAGAATCCGGCTATCTGGCTGGCCGCGATAATAAGGCCGACAACGGTCTGGGAATATCCTTTGTTACGGAGAATTATCTGCGCATAAGGCGAGATTGTTGCATAGTACGCTTCGGTGAAGAAAGCATAAAGATAATATGAAGTCATACCTAAATTTAACAGATTGGAGCGTTCTTGTCACCGCACGAAGAGCACATACATGAAATGCCGCTTCCTGACGCGAAACAGACAGTCTTACACACCTTGGCGCTCACTCGGAATGTCGCTTCTTGCCGCGAAACGAATAGTCGGCGCTCACTCGGAATGCCGCCTTTTGCCACACGACAGACAGTCTCACACGCCGTAGCGCATACTCGGACTGCCTCTTCCTGCCGCGCAACGGACAGTCTCACACGCCGTGGCACATACTCGGCCTGACTCTTCCTGCCGCTCAACGACAGTCTTACACACCTTGGCGCATACTCGGACTGCCGCAATCCATACCGTACTTTGACAATATCTTACTTTGACAAGTCTTGAAATCGTGTTAATTATTCATCTAAAACAAAGCCTCGAAGCGAGATTCCCTCGCCCTTGTAGAGGTTTTACATTCATAAATCGCTTCACTCAGCCAGAAAACGACAGAATCTCAACACACAGATAAAAAAGGCTGCCAGGATGAGAAGTCCTGACAGCCGAATACAGAAATGATTGCGACAAAGAAACCAGCCGTGCGAAATCACGCAAAATAATTCTTCGCGTTGTTGAAAGAGATGTCCTCCACGATACCACCCAGCCAATTCTCATCCCACGGCAACTCGCCGTTTTCAACCCATCCGCCGATGATATTGCAGAGAATCCTCCTGAAATACTCATGACGCGGATATGAAAGGAACGAGCGTGAATCGGTAAGCATTCCCACGAACTTGGACAGGGTGCCGAGGTTCGCGAGTTTCTTCATCTGCTCCTCCATGCCGTCCCTGTGATCACAGAACCACCACGCCGAACCCAACTGGATCTTTCCCGCGATTCCGCGTCCCTGGAAGCATCCCATCAGCGTGCCAAGAGAATAGTAATCCTTCGGATTCAGCGTATAGAGGATCGTCTTCGGAAGACTTCCGGTACGCTCCATGCTATCCATAAAGCGGGAGAGCTTTTCCGCCAACGGGAGATCGAGCACCGCGTCGTAGCCGGTATCAGGCCCCAATGCGTTGAAGCGTTCGGTGTTGTTGTCGCGAATCGACCCTATGTGGAGTTGCATCACAAGACCGCGCTTTGCATATTCGCGCCCAAGGCTGCAGAGCATGTACGTGCGCCACTTCTCCGCCTGGAGCTTGTCGGCTTTTTCTCCAGCCATTGCCTTCTGCAAAATCGCATTCAGCTCATCAAGCGACGCCTCCTCGTAGACGGAAGTCTCCAAAGCGTGGTCTGTCACAACACAGCCGCAGGAAACAAAATAGTCAAGCCGACTGATCAAAGCCGAAAGAACATCCTCCGCTGTCTTTATTTCTACTCCCGACACCTCGGACAACTTTTTCAGGTATTCCGGGAAACCTGCCTTATCGATGTTCAACGCCTTGTCCGGACGATACGCCGGCTTCACGAGGGTGGACGTCTCCGCAGACTGGGCAATCTTTTTATGCTCAGCAAGGTCGTCCACCGGGTCGTCGGTTGTGACCACTCCATAGACATTGAACTTCTTAAAAATACCGTAGACCGAGAGGGACGGATCCGTCTGAAGCAGACGGTTACACTCGTCGTAGATCTTTTTCGCATTCTTTTCGCAAAGAACGTCGTAAATGCCGAAATATCTCTGCAGCTCAAGGTGAGTCCAATGGAAAAGCGGGTTCCCGATAAGCCCTTCCATCGTCTTGGCCCAATCCAGGAACTTGGACCACTTATCGAGGTTCTGCTCAGTGTATCCGGCGGTACGCATCTGGCGCCACTTGTAGTGATCGCCTCCGAGCCAAATGTCGGAGATGTTGTCAAACCGCTTATTCTGGCTTATCTCGGCGGGAATCAAATGACAATGGAAGTCATATATGGGCATTCTCTCTGCGTGATCGTGATACAGCTCGCGGGCAACATCCGTCTCCAAGAGAAAATCCTTATCCATGAATTTTTTCATATTCGCTCCTAGCGGGTATACGCTTGCTCAACCTCTCTTCAGATGAATCGCAAAACCGTTAATTTCCTTATTCAGGTAACAGAAATTGATGCTGCCGTTCGGATCGCGTTTCACCGTCTCGGGAATCGGCTCATAGCCGAACCGGGCAAGGTACGCCAGGGCGCGGTCAACGTTGTAAGTGATGAAGCAGACATGGCCGTGGGTTCCGCGTCCGTTCTGGTGCATAATCTCGATATCTCCGCCCATGAACGTTGAGGAATTGCCCTCCTTTGCGGTGTAACCAAAAGCGGTGAATTCATTCGCAATAGCGCGCGTATTATCGATTCCGGTTGCGTTCATGCCAACATGGCCGAGCTTGAAGCCGTGCACTGCCAGCATCGCCTCCTTGCAGAGCTCCGTGATCTTGTCCCAGTTCTCCGCCTCGATCAGATCTCCCTTAGCCATCCATGAGCCGCCTATTGCCGCCACATACGGGCAGGCTGCATATTCAGCGAGATTAGCAAGAGAAATGCCGCCGGTGGTCATAAAACGAACCTGTCCGAATGGACCAGCGAAATTCTTCAGCATGTTCACTCCGCCTGCTGCCTCGGCCGGGAAGAACTTCAGAAGCCTGAATCCGTTGTAGACCGCAACCTGGAGCTCCGCTGCCGTGCTGATTGCAGGAATGTAGGGCATATCGTTCTCGCGGGTCCAATCCACGATTCTCTGGTCGTAGCCAGGCGACACAAGGAACTCACATCCGGCTTCCTTCGCCTTTGCTGCCTGCTCCTCTGTCACAACGGTGCCTGCCGCCATCGTCATTTCCGGGAATGCCGCGTGGATCCTCTTGATTGCTTCGTATGCCGCATCGGTGCGGAAAGTGACCTCGATGCAGGACACGCCGCCCTTAAGCAACGCCTGCGCCAACGGCACAGCCTTGTCCGCATCCTTTATCACAATCACTGGAACAATTCCCATGTTCTCGATTTTCTTCACGAGTTCGTCGCTTGGCTTGCCCAAACGCGGATTCAGGTTCAAAACCCCCTCCACTTTCTTCTTTCCGTCCTCAAAAATTTTTCCAATATCCATAGTATTCTCCTTGACTGTCTTTTTTCTTTTCTTTCAATAACCAAAAATTATGGGCTAAAACGAACGGACCCGTATCCGGAAAACATCCGGAACGGATCCGCCGGCAGATTACCTCTGAACGCGTCCGCTGCCGTCACCCTTTGCCAGAGCCTCAACCTCAGAAAGTCTCGTCAGGTTCAGGTCGCCAGGAATGGTATGCTTCAGCGCGGATGCCGCCACAGCAAAGTTCAGGGCGTACTCCTCATCGTCAAACTTAGACAGACCATATATGATACCGGCAGCGAAGCTGTCGCCACCGCCCACACGGTCGATAATATCTGTCATCTCATAGTGCCGTGAAAGGTAGAAACCGGTCTTGCCGTTCAGAGCCGCGCCCCAGCCATTATGATCGGCGGAATGAGACTCGCGCAGGGAAACCGCAACCTGCTTCACGTTCGGGTAGGTTGCCTTCACCTTGTCGGTGAGAGCCTTGTAGCTGTTCTTGTCGAGCTTGCCGCTTGTCACGTCCACATCCGCGGAAATCCCGAGGCACATCTGGATGTCCTCCTCGTTCGCAATGATGACATCGGCATATTTCGCGAGGCCTGTCATGACCTCGACAGCGGTCTTGCCATACTTCCAGAGCTTCTTGCGGTAATTCAAGTCAATCGAGACAGTCGCTCCCGCCGCCTTGGCAGCCTTCATTGCCTCCAGGGTGCAGTCTGCGAGGTTCTGGCTCACAGCGGGAGTAATTCCGGTGACATGGAACCAGCGCGCTCCGGCCATAATTTTCTGAAAATCGAAATCAGAGGGCTTTGAAAGGGCAATACTGGATCCGGCGCGGTCGTACACTACGAGAGAAGGCCTCTGCTGAGCGCCGGTCTCAAGATAGTAAATACCCACACGACCATCTTTCGTCATGTTGATGCAGGACGTGTCGACACCGTGTTTTCTGAGTTCGGCCACAGCGCCCTCGCCTATTGCGTTGTTCGGAAGAGCGGTCACAAAGCACGCATGCTCGCCGAAGATGGAGAGGGACACCGCCACGTTGGCCTCCCCGCCGCCGAAAGTCGCCTCCAGTACGGAATTCTGGAAAAATCT
>CAMKPI010000111.1 GCA_946414625.1 uncultured Spirochaetaceae bacterium
GTTCTCCTCGCGATGACCAGATAGAAGGATATATTTCCCCTTTTCTAAGCCAAGACGCGCATGTATATCGCTCTTCTCGAAGTCCCGGAGGTGTGCGGACAGGACCTCCGCCATCGGGCTGCCTGTTACAAAAATCCGCTCCTTCGGAAATCCCATTTCTATCAGATACCGCCTTGCAGCCTCGCTGTAAGGCATGTTCACATCAGAGATTATGTCTACTATCCGCCGGTTCGTCTCTTCCGGCAGACATTCGTCCTTGCAGCGGTTGCCCGCCTCCATGTGGAAAATGGGAATGTGGAGCCGCTTTGCCCCTATCACGGATAGACATGAGTTAGTGTCGCCCAAAACCAGCACGGCATCGGGTCTTATATCAGCCATCAAGGTATAGGACTTCGCAATTATGTTGCCGCAGGTCTCGCCCAGATTGCCACCCACACAATTCATGTAAACCTCGGGCTCAGAGAGATTCAAGTCGCGAAAGAATATTCCGTTGAGGTTGTAATCATAGTTCTGGCCGGTATGCGCAAGGATTGTGTCGAAATTCGCTCTGCATGCCTTGATCACGGCTGAAAGACGTATGATCTCTGGCCGTGTGCCCACAATGATAAGAAGTCGAAGCCGTCCATCGTTTCTGAACGCTGCAATGTCTATTTTTTCCATACTGCCCTGTTCCGGTTGCCCTCTGTCAAACAGCTCCGAGGAGTCAAAACCTAGTATTTCACCCAGCTTCTTTGCCGTATTTACGCAAGGAGTGTTCTTTCCGTTTTCAAGCGCACAGACAGCCTGACGGGAAATGCCCAGCTTTTGGCCCAGCTCTTCTTGCGTCAATCCGGCTTCCTCGCGCTTTTTCGATAAATCGACCAAAAGACCTGCCTCCTTTTCCTTGATTGCAATTATGAGTTGTGCGTTTGCGACCCCATCTCTGACAAAGAATACCCGCTTCACGAGTTTTCAAATGAAAACCCGGCATCACAGGTCTATGCTGCCGCATCGGCTAAACGCACCCTTACTCCGCCAGCCGCTGAGTCTGCCATTTCACCGTTTCACCGCAGTAGTATTTGTCTGCATCAGCCCAACGCACCCTTACTCCGCCAGCCGCGCCTTGATGTAATCCAACGACAGAATCTTCTCTTTTACTTCAACAAGATTCAGTTGCCTGGTGTTATTGGAATTAAACTCAGTAAGAGACGCCCTCTTATCATCACCATTTTTGAAATAATTGTCGTAATTCAAGGTGCGGTTGTCCGCAGGAACACGGTAGAAGAGGCCCATATCCACTGCCTTGGCGCACTCCTCGTTTGTCAGAAGCGTCTCGTACATCTTTTCGCCATGACGGATTCCGATAATCTTTATTGAAGCCGGATCTCCCCCGAAAAGCTCGCAAACAGCTTCCGCCTGGGTTTTGATTGTACAAGCCGGAGCCTTCTGGATAAGCAGGTCGCCGTTCTCACCATTCTGGAAAGCGAACAGCACAAGGTCTACAGCCTCCTCAAGGCTCATTATGAACCGGGTCATCATAGGCTCGGTTACAGTCACGCTGTTCCCCGCCCTGATCTGATCTATCCATAGAGGAATCACCGAGCCGCGGGAGCACATCACATTGCCGTATCTGGTGAGGCAGATTTTTGTATCCCTGGAGCTCCTGCTCTTTGCAATGGCGACCTTCTCTTCCAGAGCCTTGGAGATTCCCATTGCGTTAATAGGATATGCCGCCTTGTCTGTAGAGAGGCAAATCACTGTTTTCACACCCTCGTCAATGGCCGCGTCCAGGACGTTTTCCGTTCCGATCACGTTTGTCCGTACTGCTTCCATCGGGAAAAACTCGCAGGAGGGCACCTGCTTCAATGCCGCCGCATGGAAGATGTAGTCTACTCCGCGCATCGCCCCACGGACGCTCTCCGGAGATCTGACATCGCCTATGTAGAACTTCACCTTCCCTGCAGACTGCGGAAATCGAACCTGCAGGTCGTGTCTCATATCATCCTGCTTCTTCTCGTCCCGTGAAAAAATGCGTATCTCTCCTATGTCGGACTCTATAAAACGCTTCAACACCGCGCCTCCAAAGGAGCCGGTTCCCCCCGTTATCATCAATGTTTTATCTTTGAAAATGCCCATTTCTTCCCCCTATTTGAAAAAGGTACAGTCGCCGTAACTGAAAAAACGGTATCCCGACTCTACCGCATGACCATACGCCCTAAGAACGTTTTCCCTTCCTGCAAAAGCCGACACAAGAATAAGCAAGGTGCTTTCAGGCGTGTGAAAATTAGTGACAAGCTGATCCACCACCCGAAATTTGTACCCCGGGGTTATAAAAAGCCTTGTGCTGTCGCTGCCGCTATTCACCGTTCCGTCCGCATTCGCCGCCGACTCGAGGGTGCGGAGGGTTGTAGTGCCGATACTTACGATTTTACGCCCTGCCTTTTTTGCGGCGTTGATCCTTCCGGCCGTCTCTTCGGACACGGTATAGCATTCGCTGTGCATAACATGATCCTCGATGTTTTCCGTCCGGACAGGAAGAAACGTACCCATGCCCACGGAAAGAGTCACTTCCGCTGTTTCTATATTCTTTCTGGCAAAAGATTTGAAAGTATCTTCCGTCAAATGTAGTCCGGCGGTGGGAGACGCGAGAGATCCGATGGATCTGGCGTAGATCGTCTGGTAGCGCTTCTCATCTTCCTCGTCATCGTCTCTTTTTATGTACGGAGGAAGCGGCACATGGCCACAAGAAGCGAAAAAACTCTCGTCTACAGGTTCATTGAATCTGACGATTTTCAGGGTCGATCCTGTATCTCCGTCGTCGACATCCCCTTCGATCACTGCTGTGCAGAACTCTTCTCCACTCGCAGTACGGAAGAAGAATTTCTTTCCAGGAGTCTGCTTGCGGCTCCGGGAGACAATCGCGGTCCACCTGTCCGGGCCCAGCCTGTCTGAGAAAAGAAACTCAACCCGTCCGCCCGTCTCGGAATAGCCATAAACCCGAGCCTTTCGAACCTTTGTGTTGTTCATAACTACCAGCGAACCTGGGTCAATGTAGTCTGCAAGGCGACTGAAGGTCTCATCGGTATATTCTCCGGTAAACCTGTCGATGACAAGAAGCCTGTCCTCCCCGCGTTTCTCGGCGGGTGTCTGTGCAATGAGAGAGGAAGGCAGGTCAAAAGTAAAATCTGATAGTTTCATTCAAATAACAGTCCCTGGGCGTCTGTATCTATGTTTTTCGGCATCCTGGATTCAAGACCCAAAAGAGTGTAAGCCCTTTTTGTGACCATGCGGCCGCGCGGAGTACGTTTCAAGTACCCTTTCTGTATCAGGTAAGGCTCGTAGAAATCTTCCAGAGTCTCGATAGACTCGCCCACAGAAATGGAGAGCGTTTCCGCACCGACAGGTCCGCCGTCGTAATAATCTATGATTGTACGGAGAATATTCCGATCCTGATCCTCTAGCCCGTTCAAATCAATTCCAAGGCTGTCAATGCTGTTCTTCACTATTTCCGTGTTTATCACGCCGGAGCCTTTGACAACGGCAAAGTCGCGAAACCTCCGGAGAAGGCGGTTCGCAATTCGCGGAGTACCCCGAGAACACTTCGCAAGCATAGAGACAGCGTCTTTTTCAATTTTCACGTTAATGATTTTCGCACTGCGCGAGATTATATCGGACAACTCCTTTTCAGTATAATACTCAAAACGGAAAGTTATTCCAAAACGGGTTTGCAGCGGCGACGAAACCATGCCAGCTTTTGTTGTTGCCCCTATGAGCGTGAAGTGTGGTATGGGGATCCGCATTGTACGCGCGGACGGTCCCTGTCCTATCACCCAGTCGATCTCGAAATCCTCCATGGCTATATAGAGCATTTCCTCCAAAGCAGGTTTCAGGCGATGTATTTCGTCAATGAAAAATACGGAATTTTCAGAGATGTTAGTAAGAACTCCGGCGAGATCCTTCGGCTTGTCCAGAGCGGGGGCGCTCGTCATTTTTATCTCGGATCCCATCTCATTCGCCACAATGGATGCAAGAGTGGTCTTTCCAAGACCCGGAGGACCAATCAGAAATACATGATCCAAGGCTTCACCACGTTCTACCGCCGCCTTTATGAACACATCCAGGTTTGTTTTGACTCTCTCCTGACCCTGAAAATCACGAAGCATCTTCGGTCGCAGGATGTTCTCCTGCACATCCCCCTCTTGAAACATCGCGGATGTTATGCTCGTGCTTTCCAAGTCCTCTTCGTCCATGCGATTATTATAGCATAAAAAAGAGAGAGTTGAAATATGGCATATGGATTCAAGAAAAACGCTCTGCCTTTCCGCAAGGGCGGGTTCCCGTCAATTTGGCTCCTTTATTCACGCGTAAAATCGCTATTCCGCTCGGGGAGGCTTCTGACAATTTGACTCCCCTATTTACGCGCAAAGTCACGATTCCGCCCGGGGAGGCTTCTGACAATTTGGTTCCTCTATCACGCACAAAGACGCGATTCCGCCAGGGAAGATTCCTGACAATTTGGTTCCTCTATTCACGCGCAAAGACACGATTTCGCCCGAGGGCTTCTGACAATTTGGTTCCTCTATCTTGCGCAAAGTCGCGATTCCGCCCGCTGAGTGCTTCATGAGAAATCCACGTTTCTCAAAACGGCACATGTGTTCAATGAATGCAGAGGAGCCTGTTCAGAACTGTTTTACAAAATTTAGTACAAATTGCTTGTTTCCCGCCGCACAAGCCGTGTTGCACCTGTATCAGGAATTTTTGCAGCATTCAAAACAATTTTTACGAGAGCTTCAGCACCGCGTTCCTAAAAATCCACTCTTCCTGTTCCGAATATGTCTTTGAAGAAAGGAGAGCCGCATTCTCGCTTACAAGGTTTTTGATACAATCAGAAACGCGTTTCTTGTCATATCCCATCTCGACCAATGCCTGGAATATATCGGGATATACATTATCCCCTTCAACCGACACTTCCGACGCCTTCTCCTTTGAAACCAGGACCAGCTTGTCCCTGAGGTCAAGAATTATTTTCTGGCTGGTTTTTGCACCAAGCCCCTTGATTTTAGAGAGATACTTCACGTCTCCCTTGTCAAGAGCCAGTATAAAGTCCTCCACTGTAGCGCCGGATAGAATTTTAATCGCCTGTTTCGGGCCAATGCCGTTCACCTTGTTCAACTCAAGAAACAGAGTGCGTTCTTCTTCAGTATAAAAACCGAACAGCTGCATCGAATCTTGCGAATGTTGGAGATACGTTACAAGACGCACATCCTCCTTCTGCTGTTCCGTCAGCGCTGAGAGACGGGACGCCGTCTCTCAGCTGCATCGAATCTTGCGAATGTTGGAGATACGTTACAAGACGCACATCCTCC